>JBIKVD010000381.1:0-3909 GCA_044357055.1 Oligoflexales bacterium
CCCGCCTCTACGAAATCAGCGAGAGTTTGGCCCGGAATAAAGAATTTATAAATACGATCGTCTATTTTGCTCTTATCAACATCAATGTTATTCTAGTGTGTATCCTAAGTTTCCTTATTTTTCGCAATCTTATCAAGCTAGTGGTCGAACGTCGTCGCGGATATTTTGGCTCCAAACTGAGATCCAAGTTAGTGATGGCCTTTGTACTCTTTGCCGTCGCGCCATCGATCATTCTTTTTTACGTCTCCGCCCAATTTATTACGGCAAGTTTTGAAAGGTGGTTTTCGGAAAACGTCAAAAACACGATGAACCAAACCCGGGAGGTTGGGGCGCAGGTCTACAGTCAAACGGAAAAGAGACTTGAAAACGTTGCCAAAACGGTGCTGCAGCGGGTCGACGTGGTTTCGCCTAGCGAGTTTTTTGAGCCGGGCCGCTTGGATATTGACCTACAAAAACTACAAGGTTTGGAGCAGCGTTATGGATTGGATCTCTTCTCGGTGGTTAACAACTTTGGCACGGTCCTCTTTCTCAGTGGCGAGCCGGACAAAACCGCAAAGCCCGTTGAGAGTCAACGGAACGGGCAAACCATACAGGACTTCTTACGGCAATTTCAGCAGAATGTGGGTTTAGAAGTTGTCAGCACCGTCGTGCAAGATGGTCAGAGCGATCGGGTCGTCGCTGCCGCGGCCATTCGATCAGCATGGGATTCGAGTCTTGTTGGCATGGTCGTGGTCGAGGAAAAATTTGAGTTTCAGATCCTCCGCTCCATGGAAGCCATCTTAGCCGAATTTGGGAGTTTGCGACCCAGCGCGGAGCTAGCTCGCATTAGTTTTATGATTTTGATGCTGGTGATCACTTTGCTGGTTATTTTTGCGGCAACTTGGTTAGGTTTTTATGTCGCCCGAGGGATCACCGGTCCGATTCGGGTTCTGGCTGACGCCACCCGAGAAGTGGCGCTGGGTAATTACCAAGTGTCTGTGCGGACAAGCTCCCACGATGAAACCGGGCAACTGATCGAAGCCTTCAATAAGATGATCCAAGATTTGCAGCGACATCAAGAGGAAGCCGAGGAGGCTCGCAGCAATCTCCAAGGCACGAACGCGCAATTGGAGGGACGAAAAAACTATATTGAGATCATCTTAAAACACATCACGGCGGGGGTCATTTCTGTCGATGATAAGCTGACAGTTACATCCGTGAACCACGCTGCTGAGCGATTGTTGAGTTTGGAAAGCAGAGCCCTTCTGGGACGTAATTTGCATGAAGCGGTGCGCAAGGGGCTGTGGGAGGATTTTTTTAAAGTCATCTTAGAACGCTTACAGCAGCTGGACTTCTACAACCACCAATTTGACCTGAAAGATATTGGGATTGACGAAGATATTGTGGTCGATGCGACAAGAACCTACGACGAGCATGGGCATAATTTAGGGATTGTCATGGTTTTTGATGACGCCAGCAAAAAACTAACGGCCGGTCGCGTGGCAGCTTGGCGAGAGGTTGCTCGCCGCATCGCCCATGAAATCAAGAACCCACTAACCCCCATCAAGTTAAACTCGGAAAGGCTGCTTCGTCGTTATCACGATCGATTTCAAGGGGAAGACCGCGAGGTTTTTCATGCGTGCCTCGACAGCATACTTGGGCAGGTGGATTCTTTGCGTAATCTGGTCAACGAATTTTCCAAATTCTCTCGGCTACCCACTGTCAAGCTAAGCCCCGGGGATCTTCATGGTGTCATACGGGACGTGGTCAATACCTACAGAATGAGCTATCCAGAAGTTGATTTTGACCTTGAAGGCTTGGATCCCGTGCCGGAAATTATGCTCGACAAAGAACAAATTAAAAGAGTCATTATCAATCTCTTAACCAATGCTATTGCCGCGGGGGAAGAAATTCCCGAACAAACTCGGCTTCGCATTCAAACCCACTACGATAAGTTGTTGGGTATGGTACGCCTACAGATTATCGATAATGGTTGTGGTATTCCTGAATCCTTAAGGGAACGGGTTTTAGAGCCATACTTTTCGACCAAGGACGGGGGCACAGGATTGGGTCTTGCCATTGTCAATCAAATCGTTTCGGATCATGGTGGTTATTTGCGATTGCAAAGTCATACCCCGAGGGGCACGATAGTGGTCATTGAGCTGCCTGCCTGAGGGGATGAATTTTTGTAAAAAACCTGGGGGTTTAAAGAGCTATGGGGGCTAGACGCAAGAAGGATGGACGATTGGCTTTGGTCATCGACGACGAGGAAGCCATCTGCACAAGTTTGGCTGGCATTTTGGAGGACGATGGCTGGCAGGTAGAGGTGGCACATAGCGCTCTATCTGGCTTTGAAAAGTTCAAGAAATTGAAACCCGATGCGGTGATTCTGGACATTGCTATGCCCGGTGACATCGATGGCATTGAAGCTTTGCAACTTATCAAGCAGCATTCCCCTGACGCGTCTGTGATTATCATGAGTGGTCATGGAACCATCGAAACCGCAGTCCGTGCCACAAAGCTTGGGGCTTTGGATTTTCTCGAAAAACCCATTTCTTTAGATCGCCTTTTCCTCCGTCTGGCTAGCATAACAAAAAAATCGAATCCCCCCATGCAGTCAGCTTGGGCTGGTGAGCCGGATTTAATTGGGACTTCGCTAGGTAGTCTAAAAAAGCAATTAAAATTAGTTGCCGAGAGACACTCGTGGGTGCTGGTCACCGGTGAGAATGGGACTGGTAAAGATGTCGTGGCACGTTACATCCATGCCCACAGTTTGCGAAATCAAGAAGCCTTTGTTCCCGTCAATTGCGCCGCCATTCCGGAAGAATTGATAGAAAGCGAGTTATTTGGACATGTGAAAGGTGCCTTTACGAATGCCCTCGGAGACAAGAAGGGCAAATTTGAGTTGGCCGACCGCGGCACTCTGTTTCTTGACGAAGTGGCCGATATGTCGCTGAAAACGCAAGCTAAGATATTGCGAGTCTTGCAAGAGCAAACCTTTGAGCGGGTGGGTGACGAAAAATCCATCAAGGTCAACGTTCGGGTGATTGGGGCAACGAACAAAGACCTCATGGAAGAGATCGAGAAAGGCACCTTCCGCGAAGATCTCTATTATCGTTTAAAGGTCATACCCATTCATTTGCCACCTCTGAGAGAACGCTTGGAAGATATCCCAGAACTCTGTGACTATTTTTTGGAGAAGATATGCCTGGATGCCGGCTTACCCCCTAAGCGTTTGGCGCCGGGCTGTCTAGACAAACTTATGCGCTATGATTGGCCTGGAAATGTCAGGGAACTCAAGAATCTCCTGGAACGCTGCTGCATTCTGTCTGAAGGAGAGCTTATTCCCGCAGCGATGATACCTGCCAGTTATGGAGAGGCTTCCTCGCGGACAGGTCGCTCGATCTTGGGTGGGATATCCTTACGCGAGGCACGAACGGACTTTGAACGAGCGTTTATTGTCGAAAAACTCGATGAGAACGATTGGAATGTCTCAAAAACGGCCGAAGCCATTGGCATTGAACGAAGTAATCTGCATCGTAAAATCAAAGCCTACAATATCGATTTGAAGGATCTAAAGACATGAACATGGCAAATTCCAGCGGGGTTGAGATAAAGGACGGCAAGCTCGGTATTCCCATGGAGATGCTGCAAGATCAGGTAGAGAAAACCTGGGATTTGCGGCAACTGGGTCGCAGAGTCTTGGTGCAACCCTCCAGTTTTGCTGAACAGGTACGCGGAAAGGCCATCGACCAGGGATACTGCTCGATCTGGACCTTTATGAACTTGGTGAGCGCCCTCAACCAGGCATCTTTTCGTGGCGCCGTCTACGTTGATATTGGGATTGCCGTAAAAACCCTTTATTTCAACAAAGGGGAATTGGTTTTCGCCTCATCCAATATTATTGATGATCGGCTCGGGGAGGTCTGT
>JBIKVD010000091.1:0-12997 GCA_044357055.1 Oligoflexales bacterium
CATGGGCATGGCTCCTTCGTTGGCAGTCTTTTTGAGTTTTCAGGTCTTTCAGGGGTCCAGGCGGAAAGTGCAGGAAGCAGGCCAAATGGCATAGGATCAGATCTAGCTGAAATAACGGGGAAAAATTTCCAAGCCCTTTGACCAACTTTGAAGAAATCATCAGAATGTCAAAGCCATAGACAGCGATTTCTTGGAGCTTTTGGGTTTGCTGAACTTCGGTACGATAGCACAATAGCCCGATTTTTATGAAAGAATCACCTTAGGCGTCAATGCGGCAAGGACTTTGTTCTCTTTAAAAGGGAATCTTTCCTTGAAACCCGGCTACCTAGTGATAAGGTTTTGCCACTTCTTAATCATTTTCGTCGCCCTTATGCCAGATCTTTGCAGATAGGATTTTTGAAATGTCGCATCCGACACCGATGATGAAACAGTATTACGAATTAAGAGAACAGGCCAAAGATGCGATTCTATTTTTTCGTATGGGAGATTTCTACGAACTGTTCGGCGAAGATGCACAACGGGTAGCTCCTGTTCTGGATATTGTCCTGACAAGTCGGGAGAAGGAAAAAGATGGAGATCGCATTCCTTTCTGTGGAGTGCCTCATCATAGCGTCAAATCCTATATCGAACGACTGTTGGGTTTAGGTTATAAGGTTGCCATAGCAGATCAGCTGGAAAGTCCCAGCGAAGCCAAGGGAATTGTAAAGAGAGGAATCGTTCGCACGCTGACGCCTGGATGCCCCGATGAATTTGAAGTCGGACAAGATTCCGTTCTCTTGGCGGCCTATTTTGTGGATCCCGGAAGTAAAACCCATGTCTTTGCCTTATTGGATCATAGTGTCGGCGAGCTGCGGCTTGGTGTACTCAGAGACGAGTCAGACCTTTTACAGCACTTGCTGAAATTTCGCCCAAGAGAGCTGTTAGTCCGACGCTTCTATTTAGAAAAAATGCGCCGATCTTTAGCAGAGACAGTTCTTCAGTCATCGCTGAGCTTATCTGAATTGCCCGAGGCGCCTTTGCGGGAGGGTCGCGATCAAGAGCATGCCTTGAGCGAGCTTATAATAAGTGGGGGCAAGATAGCTCTTTTTGACAAACATCCCCCTTGCAAAGCGTTGACAGCAGCTGTGCTGCAATATGTGCGCGATTTGGGTTTGTCGACGGCCCATGTGGGGAAGGCGATCGAACTTCATCCTCCGACGAGTATGATTTTGGACGGTACCGTCATTCGCGATCTTGAGTTATTCGAGACCAATCGTCGGCGGGAAGTAGAAGGCAGTTTCTTTGCTGTCGTTGATCAGACTTGTACCACTATGGGGCGGCGCTTAATAAAAAATTGGATTTTGCAGCCACTGATCGAAGTTCAAAAGATTCGGGAAAGACAGGACCGAGTGGAGGTCCTTTTTACGTTGCCCGACTCGACGTGGGCACCTCTGCGAGACTCCTTGCGCCAAATACCTGACTTGCAGCGAGCAGCGGCCCGCTTGCAAAACAGAAGCTCGCGCCCCCAAGACTTAGGTAGACTCATTCAGGGTTTGAACGCGACTGAGAAAGTTCAGGGTTTACTCGAAAGTCTTCCGTCTCAGCAGAGAAAACTCTGGTACGACTTCTTAAAGGCTGGTGACGCTTGTCGTGCTATCCAGCAAAAGCTAGCTGAGACCTTGGTGGAAAATCCTCAGAATTTGGGCAGTGGGCGCCTGGTGTTTCGCACTGGATTTGACAAGGTTTTGGATCAGTGTGTGGCTTTATTAGCCAATGGTGAGGAGGCCATAGAAGCTTTTGAACAGCGCGAGCGGCAGCGCACAGGGATTAGCAGTCTCAAAGTCAAGCATCATAAGAATTTTGGTTATCTTATAGAAATTACCAAGTCCAATATTGCTAAAACGCCGCCGGATTACCACCGTCGTCAGACGATGGTGAACAACGAGCGCTTTGTTTGTGCGGAGTTGTTGGATTTGGGCCAAGAGCTAGAGACGGCGGATTCTAGAGCTCAAGCGCGTGAAGCGGAGTTGTATGAGCTTCTACTCGGGGATTTGTCAGAACATTCCGAGCCCGTCCGCAACCTTGCGTTAGCTTTGGCCGATCTAGATGTCTTTCAATCTTTAGCCTTGCGAGCAAAGAAATTCGGATACATTCGCCCAAAGTTTTCGAGCAAAGGAGATGTAAACTTAAGAGCTTCGAGGCATCCTGTTTTGGAAGAGCTGCTAGGTCAACATTGCTGTGTGGCAAATGATATTGCCTTGCATGACCCTATTAGGCAGTTCTTGATTACGGGACCGAACATGGCCGGAAAATCGACCATCATGCGGCAATTGGCATTGATTGCCATCATGCATCAAATAGGTTCCTATGTTCCTGCCGCGGAAGCGGAGCTGCCGGTTTTTGATCGTCTTTTCACCCGAGTGGGGGCAAGTGATGACTTGGCTCTTGGTCAATCGACTTTTATGATTGAAATGTCTGAGGCAGCTTGTGTCCTGCGTGAAGCCACTCGCCGCAGCCTAGTGATACTAGATGAGGTCGGCCGAGGAACTTCAACCGACGATGGCCTCGCGATCGCCGCTGCGATTTTTGATGATGTCATCCGACGCATTGGTTGTGTGACACTATTCGCCACTCATTATCATGAACTCGTGCCTATGACGGCGGAGTACCCTAGCGTTGCTCCTATGCAGATCGAAGTGATACCCACAGCAGAAGGTGTAAAATTCACCCACAAATTCAAAGTTGGCGCCGCTGGCGAAAGCTTTGGTATTGAAGTCGCTAAGATTGCTGGGATACCCACACAGGTGGTGCAAAGTGCCTTGGCGCATTTGCAAGCGTTCGCGCAGAAACGTGATACACAGCCGCCTAGCAAGGTAGCAAGCGTCCTTCCTGTCCCCATCGTTAGAGAAGCGACCGGTGCTGGGGACTTGCGTGAGCGCTTATTACGTCTGAATCTGGATCGTCTGACCCCACTGAAGGCCCTTATCCTACTGGGTGATTGGCAGCAGCAAGCTAGGGGGATTCGTGGCGCATCTCGGGGACAGGCTAGCCTGTTTCCGGATCAAATCTCCTAAATCCTGAGATGGGGTGAGCTCTAACCCACTGTATTGTATGAAATGAAGCTCTTTTCACCTTGCTCGGCGCGGGGATTCAGTTTATTCTTACGCACTGGTTTTCGGCCGCGGGCTTTGGTTGTGTTTTTGCGCTAAGCTGCCCTATAATGGCGATACATTTCCCATGTGCGGACTGATATCATAACCAGGATTATTGGTTAGATTTCGCTGCTGGTGGGGCCAGCCTAAAATACGAAAGGTACGGTTTTTTGCTATGACGAAAGTGACAAAAGAAGAGCTAGCGACGCAGAACACTGGTCAACCTGAGGCCCCTATTGCTTCCTCAGAACTTTTCGCGAGAGAAGAGCTGCAACAGTTTCGCAAGCTGCTTTTGGAAGAGAAACAGAAGTTGCTTTTCAAGGCAAAAGAGACGGTGGCTAAGGGCGCCATTGCTATTGATGCAAATGAGATGATGGACGAAGTGGACTTAGCCAGCGCTACCGTAGAGCAGAATTTGACCTTTCGTTTACTGGATCGGGAGCGAAAATTATTAGGTGAGATTGATCATGCTCTGGAAAAAATCAAGGTCGGCGATTATGGGTATTGTGAAGGTACCGGTGAGCCGATCCCGAAGAAACGTTTGGAAATCCGCCCTTGGTGCAAGTACAGCGTCGGTTATAAAGAACAGATGGAGAGGATGAAGAAATCTGGCCGAGGCGTCGGTGACGAGGACGAAGCTTGATCGCGGGATGCCGCCGAGTTTGTCTCTGATACTTTAACTGTGCTTTTCAGTTTTTCATAGAATGCAAAAAAGCCCATCGCGATCGATGGGCTTTTTGTTTTTTAGGATTTTCTAGGGAAGATCGCAGCTAAAGATAGCTGCGTTCCTTCGGTCTCTCTAGCGCCGACCTTCTGATGGCCTGCGGTGAAAAGAGGGAGCGCCACCCCCTCTGTTCGGTCCAGACGATTGCTCTGACGAGAAGCGCCGAGCAGGAAACCTACCGCGAGAGGGAGGTCCACCACGGCCGCCGCCACGACCCATTCTTCGTCCTGCGAGAGCCTTTTTCTCAAGATCGAAGCGGTCTTCATGGAAAGGGTGATCGCTTACGATCGGAATATCTTGCTTGATTTCGCGCTCGATGCGGATCAAAGACTCTAAGTCTTGACGGTTACAAAAGGATAAAGCCAAGCCTTCTGCAGAACCTCGACCCGTACGACCGATTCGATGCACATAGGTGTCAGCGCAGTTGGGCATGTCGAAATTGATGACATGAGTGATATCTTGAACGTCAATACCCCTGGAGGCGACGTCGCTGGCGACCAACACATCGACATGGCCATCGCGAAATCTTCTCAGGGCTTGCTCGCGCATGCGCTGTGGCTTGTCCCCATGAATGACTTCCGTTCGCTGGCCGCTCCGCATTAAGTCACGGTTGAGGTGGTCAGCTCCCATTTTCGTCTTGGTAAAAATCAAGGATTTCCCCATGTCGCCTGAAGCAAAAAGGTGAGTTAACAGTTCTGATTTCTGCTCTTCTTTCACGAAGTATACGGACTGGGTGATGGATGACTTCGTCACGGCAGCATTGGCAACTTGAATCTCAACCGGCTGGCGCAGCAAGCGGGTTATCATGCCTTGAATACTGCGAGGGCGCGTTGCTGAGAACATCAGAGTTTGATGCACTTCGGGTAAGAGCGCTACGATAGCCAAAATATCGTCCGAAAAACCCATATCAAGCATACGGTCTGCTTCGTCAAGGACCAACATGCTAACTTGATCCAGCTGCGCAACATTTTGCTGCAACAGGTCCATCAAACGTCCCGGCGTGGCGATAAGGACGTCAACCCCGCGACGGATATCCTGAATCTGCCGCGTATAGCTCATGCCGCCGCAAACCAAAGCACATGTGATGCCACAGTACTTGCCATAGTCGCGAAAATTCTCTTGAATTTGTAAAGCGAGTTCGCGGGTCGGAGCGAGGATTAACGTGGTGACGGTCTTCTTATTCCCCAGGTCTTGCTTGATAAGGTTTTCGATGATGGGAAGGCAATAGGCAGCAGTTTTTCCTGTCCCAGTCTGCGACAAACCAAAAAGATCTTTTCCAGCAATGACGACAGGAATTGCTTGAGTCTGCACAGGCGTAGGGGTGAGGTAGCCTTTTTCCACGATAGCGCAGCCAACTTTGTAGCCAATACCGAGAGAAGAAAAAGCTTCGGGAATTTCTATGTTAAGGGGAGCTTTACGGTTGGGTATGGGCCTGGGCTCCTGGGAGGACTGATATCGACCCTGCGACTGGTACCGGCCCTCTGATTGCCGTCCCCCTGACTGGTGCCGTCCCCCTGACTGGAAACCGCCCCCTTGAGATTGGTAACGATCCTGCGGGGGGCCACTGCGGCGATAGCCGTAGCTTTGCTCCGAATAACTTCTTCTAGGTTCTTGATTCGTGGAAACTTCTTGGGGACGCGGACTCTTGTTGAACATTTCATCTCTTTCTGATGTGATCTGCCAAAACCAAAAGACTTAACGGCACAAACCCGTCAGCAGCATTTAGCGCAAGCATTCATTAATTTTTTAGGCATTCACGATCAGGAATAAGATGAGTCCAGTCGACGCAATGATCGGGCTACTCTAACCGATTCCGGACTCTCACGGGGAGTACACTTTCAAGCTCGAGAAAAAGGGTCTGGTCTGTGTAAGACACCCAGTACTCATACGCGGGAAGGCCCAAGGTATTAGAGAGGGTACCAGAGTAGCGCATCATGTGCAATTTCTATTTTTCCTGTTGTAGTCATTTTCAATGGTTACAAGAAATGAGAGGGTAAGAAGATAGGGCTTAGGATTTCTAGAGCGGGCGAAAATTGTGGGTTTGATTTTGTGCCTTTTGCTTAGAGGAATCCGGCTTGTAGGCCCTACGGTGTCCATGAATCAGATCTTGCCAAGACGACAAAAATATCCTATTTTCTGCCGGTGACTCAATGCTCACACGTGTCTAGTGTCTGAATCTGTGTGCCGATAAGTGTCTGGAGTTTTGCTTTCTGTATCTCCGCCTCTGTCAAGGCTATCGCAAGGGAAGTCATAAGAACTGTTGTGCATAGGGATCCGTGACTTTAATTTTTTCAGGAGTTCTTATGACCAAGAAACTTTACGTCGGTGGCCTTTCTTACTCTACTACAGAAGATTCTCTCTCCAGTTTTTTTAGCGCGGCAGGAACCGTTGAATCCGCAAAAATCATTACGGACATGCACACTGGCCGTAGCAAGGGTTTCGGGTTCGTGGAAATGTCTTCCGATGACGAAGCAAGCGAAGCTATATCTAAGTTTGATGGCCAAAATCTTGATGGTCGTACCATCAATGTAAGCCATGCCAAGGAGCGCACAGATCGTCCAGCTCGCACCGGCGGTGGCGGCGGTGGTGGTTACGGCGGCGGTGGTTACGGCGGTGGTGGCGGCGGTCGCAGTGGCGGCGGCTACGGCGGCGGTGGCGGCGGTGGTGGTTACGGCGGCGGTGGCGGCGGCGGCGGCGGAAGAGGTCGCAGCTGGTAATTTCTAGCCACTGAGATTCATTGAATTATTTCGGAGGGGTTTTTGCCCCTCCTTTTTTTTGCCTTTTTCCTTTCGTCGTCCTCGTAGCCTCAGGCTCAGCCTGCGGGCAATCCCTCCGAGCCTTTCGGAATGGCCTCCAGGATATTTGTGCTATGGTAGATGGATGCTTTTTTTGGGCAGCAAAGGCCGCCTCCGTTTCCCGCAGATTTAGCTTTGTTTCGCTTGTTTCGCTTGTTTCGTTTTGACTCTTTCTTACTGATGATAGAAAGGCTGCACATGCAAAGCACACTGACCGCCACAGGTGACATGGCTGAAAGCGGAGTGGAGATCCCCCTTCGAGGAACGACAGCCTTTCGCGAGTACTTTCGTAAAGAGATTGTGCCGGCCAGCTATCATCTTACAGCCCATATATCTTTTAATATCGGACTTCTTCTACTCGCGATGCTTGCCCCTGCTTTCATGATCCGTAATGCGAGTCTCTTGGACTGGGCCTTTTTCCTATTGCCACTTTTGCTAGGCAACTTTGTGGTCTATTTTGCGCACAGGTATTTACTCCACGGTAAACAGCTAGCGCCAACGGCTTATAAAATTCATACGCTGTGGCACCATCGCTTTTACACTCACGAGCATTCGACATGGGAGAAGAGTCGTGATTTCTATATTCTCTTCTTCCCGCCGGTTGTGGTCGCTACTTTTGTTGCGTTCGGATTGCCACTGATCTTTTGGAGCATGAAATGGCTTATTGGCGCTAATGCAGGTTATTTTATGGTTATTGGTTCAGCGCTGTATTTTGTGCTGTACGAATTTGTCCATTTTGCGTCTCATGTCCCTGAGGGACATTTTCTTTTAAAAAGCAAATTCCTAGCCTATATGCGCGCCTATCATCTTCTTCATCATAACCCTCTTTATATGAACCGATATCATTTCAATATTGTTTATCCATTGGCAGATTGGATTTTTAGAGCGCAGTTGCCCAAACCTACCGGAGATGGCAAGCAAGATCTCCAGCCCCAAGATGTCTAAAGGATGGAAGTCCTAGGCTATCTCGCGATTCTACTTATGGGTGGGGTGCTAGGCCTGGTAGGGGCAGGCGGGGGCATCCTAACAGTCCCCATTTTGGTTTATCTCTTCAAGATTCCTCCAGTAGTCGCTACAAGCTACTCCCTTTGCGTGGTTGGTGTTTCCGCGCTTATTGGATCCTCACTTCGTTGGCAGCAAAAAGATGTGGACATAAAGGTGGCTCTCAACTTTGGAGTTCCAGCACTGGCGGGAGTTCTGGGTGCACGGGCTATTCTTTTGCCAAACCTTCCAGAGACCCTGTGGGCTTTTGGATCCCTCAATGTCACAAGATCCATGGTTTTAATGGTGGTCTTCGCGCTGCTCATGATTTGGGCAGCCTTGACCATGCTTCGACCCAGACGAGATTCTCCAAAGGAAAGTCAGCGGACCAGGTCTTGGATGAGAACAGCGCTGCAAGCGTGGACGATCGGGACCGTGACGGGGCTCGTGGGGGCGAGCGGCGGGTTTCTCATCATTCCGGCCCTTACGATTCAGGGAAGATTGCCTTTAAAAGTCGCGATGGGCACCTCGCTGCTGATCATGGGGATGAACTCCAGTCTTGGTTTTCTGGGAGATATGGTGTTAGGCCAGGTGGTAAGTTGGCCATTTTTATTAATCCTGGTTACCTTGGCCATCCTGGGTATTCTCGTTGGCGCCCAGTACCGATCCAAAGTCTCAGAACAAAAATTAAGATCAGCCTTTGCCGGTTTGATCCTACTGATGGGAACGGGGATTTTGATGGCACAATTTCGCGAACTTTGAGTCCTTCCCGACTTTGCCAAGGGACTTTATGCAAACAAGTCTTCCAGCACATTCCCCAAAAAAAGACGACCATCCGAGCGATACTTGGATTCATCCGGGGGTGATACGCCGGCATCCTCAAGTCCCTGAAAGAAACTTGGCACGGCCTCCGGGTGGGCTTGTATGCCAATATAGGGCAACAACTGATGTCGAACGATCTCATGTTTGATTTGCGGCGAAGACGCAATGGTGGTCATTTGCTTAGGAAGAATTTTGATTTCCTCCCCGTGTTTGACTGCGAGGTTCAACTTGGTCCCTCTAGTGATCTGTCCAAAATCTTGTTGAACTTCCATTTGGCGAGCCCCATAAGATTCAGGCTGCCCCGGCGATACGTCATCTACTTTACCGCTCTCAAAAATCCGCACAGCCAATTGATGGCCAAAACAAATTCCTAAGACAGGTATTGATTGTTGCAACCAAGACCGGCATAAAGCTGCTAATTCTGTAATCCAGGAATCCTCGTCGTTGACTGAGGCGCGACTGCCAAATAGTATGGCAAAATCAGGGCGAAAATTCTCGCAACTGGACATCCCGTAAAGCCCCGGAAGATGGTAGGAAGCCGAAAGTGAAAAATCCCTGACCAGGGCGTTGAATGCAGCTAGCTCTGGATAAGCCACAGCGCAATCAATGACAGCGATGTGTTTTTTCATGCCACGATTCCTTCTCGGCGATACAGCCGAATGATACCCCAGACCGCTAGGGCTGCGACAGCGAGAGTCGTCCCAGAGCTTTGAAAAATTTCCGTCGCGCTCACCATTTCACCCCGGCCAAATTTGTTTAGTAAATAATATTGCGAAACGGTCGGAATGTAGACTGAGAAGGCCGCTTGCTTCACGTCCATGACGGCCAAAAAATATCCTGGCATTGAGGCGCTCACTAAAAGGAGTTGAATGTAAGTCTGAGCCTCCTTGATGGATTTGGTGTAGGAACCCACGAGCATTTCTAAGGCCGCAGCGAGGAGGCAGACGGGGAGGATGAGACCCAAGCCAAAGAGGGCCTGGGGCCACGTCAAGGCTATATTCAGTTGGGTCCAAGCCCGCACGATATCGACGTTTGTGATGAGGGCGAAGCTGAGGCTACACAGTAGGGTCGAAAAAAAGCAAAAGAGCGTGATAGTGGCTAGTTTTGCATAAACCAGTGTTGGTATGGTCAAGGGCAATCCCATTAAGGGTTCAAGTGTCTTCTTTTCCCTTTCACCGACGGTGATATCTACGGCCAAATAATGGCCACCACCAAAACAAGCCACGATTAAGATGATGGGGAAAATACTCATGACCATAGCCATGGCTGCATCCTCCTGGGGAGAAAGATCGCGGTCCAGTAATTGGAAGGGACGCAGGCTCTGAGGGTTTAAGCCCAAATTAGTTAGCCGCGTTGCGATGAGGGCATTGGACTCTTGTTGGATAGCAGATTTTAAGCGACGCGAAAGGAGATTACTGTCCATCTTCGAGCCATCATAGAGGATGGAAAGTTCCACGGGTTGCCCGGTCAAGAACTTCTCTTGTGCTCGGTCTTCAATGCGCATCGCCACAAATGCCTTACCCGACTGCACGACGGCCTCGAGGTTTTGTTGCCCTTCCTCTAAAAAAATGCCGTGCGGTCGTAGAATCTCTGGCAGAAAGGGCGCGAATTTTAGTCCCTCAGTGGGGACGACGAGATCTTTTTGAAATTTGTCCTCTTTATTAGCCTTGACCGTTGCAATCACGATGATGATGGCTAGGGGAATGCCAATAGACGTGGCAATGCTAGTCAGAAGGGAGCGCTTGTCCCGAAGATTATCTAAGGTCTCTTTCAAGAGTATCGTTACGAAAGCCTGAATTTTCACGACAGGGCCCCCTGATGACTCAGAAGGCTAACAAAAGCATCTTCGAGGTTGCTGAAGCCAGACTCTCGCAACAAAAACTCCTCATTTCCAGCGATCGCAACCCTCCCCTGTCGGATAAGGATGATTTCATCACAAAGAAGCGAAACCTCCTCCATGATGTGGCTGGTGAACAAAATCGTACGGCCCTCCGCTTTCATTTGTTGGATAAAGACGCGCACACTTCTTGCCGCCATAAGATCCAGTCCCGAGGTCGGTTCGTCTAGGAGTACGTTTTCTGGGTCGTGGACAAGAGCACGGGCAAGGGCCACTTTGACCTTTTGACCCGTGGAAAAACCATGGGTGGGCTTATTGAGAATATCGTCCATTTCCAGCAGCTTAACTAGGGTCTCAATGCGTGTTCGCAAATGAGCCGTTTTCATGCCCCGCAGTTTCCCATAATACTGAATGTTTTCTTTTGCAGTAAGGCGTGGGTAGAGACCTTTGGCGTCTGCCAAAACACCCATTTTTTCTTTCGCCGCGATGGGCTGCTTGATCATATCGATATCATCTATAAACACGGAGCCGCTATCGGGGCGCAGAATTCCCGTAATCATCCGCAAGGTCGTGCTTTTGCCAGCACCGTTGGGCCCAAGAATACCGGTGATCCTACCTGAGGGAGCTTGAAAAGAAACATCGGCAACGGCTTGTAAGTTACCAAATGTTTTCTTGAGATTCTCTACTCGTATCAAACGCTTCTCCCCCGCAGGTACATTGTTTTGGCAAACCCCGATCTACAGATTGAATCCGTAGAAAGTAGAAAAGTATCGATAGGGAAAGGAATTTTCCTCACACTTTTGCTCATTTCCCTTTTGTGAACTTAAAAACTTGTTTGGGTCAGCCACAAACGATTTAAAGATGCGCTGAGCACATGGGGATCCTATGACATTATGTCCAGCCTGAGCAAAGACGAGCTGGGTCGAAGCAGTAAAATGAGGCAGAAGGTTCTTCCCGGCGGCGGGAGGTGTTACAGGATCTAGTTCCCCGGATAATACCAGGAGTGGGATCTCGCTTGGAAAGGGCTGATCAATCCTTCCTAGGCCTCTTTGAGAATGGCCTGGAAGCCACAGTTCGCAAAAGGGTTTAAGGTCTGGGAGGACCCTTTTAAACGGTGTTTTGACCTCTGTGCCACTGCCGGCATCGTCGAAATCATAGGGCAAGTCTTCTTGACAAACGATGGAGAGATACATGCCGGTGGAAATCATGTTCTCGCTTTTCAGCGTGGCAAAAAGTGGGGCATAGTCTTGAGCCTGATAAGCCCGGTGGATTTTGAGCGGTAAACTGGTCCAGTCTTGGGGCCGGTAGAGGTGACCTTGAATGGCTTTAAATAAGTCATCCTCGCCAAAACTCAAGTCTGCAAAATCTGCATTGGAAAAGTGAACTTTTAGAGAACCGTTCTGCAATTTTAATCGATGGAACAACTCCATTGTTTTTGCGTAGATTTCGCCGAAAGCTTCCTTACAGTCAAGTTGTGCCAAACACTCATCAGCTATCCTTCGCAGTGCAGTGTCGACTTGAGTCGCGGCGTCCTTGGCGATAACAAAATCAAATCCGGTTGCTCCCTCTAGAACCGCGCTGCGAATTCGATCGGGGTAAAGGCGCATGTAGGCCAGAGCTACGCGACTGCCGTAGGAAATTCCATAGAGATTCCAATGTTCAACTCCAATTCTCGCTCTCGCAGATTCGATATCTTCAACAATATTAGTGGTGGTGATGGCATCCAGGGGAACGGCAAATTTTTCTTTGCATGTAGCCAGCTCCTGCAGGCTCAGCTCTTTGTCAAGAAAACCTGCATGGCGACGTATGGCGGTCCAATTGGTTTCGCAATTCAGAGGGTAGGACAGTCCTGTGCCGCGGTAATCCAGGGTGTAAATGTCGCGGTCATTATTCGAAAGAGATAAAATTTGGGATAGGGACTCAAGGTATTCTATTCCTGCTTGGCCTGGACCGCCAACGAGGAGCAAGATGGGGTCTTTCGCGCTAAGGCCTGAGTTGGCAGAGATTTTTGCAAAATGAACCTTTAGTTCAGGGGTGCCAGGCGCCAAGGTAGGAGTTAAAGTTTTCCCTTTATCGTGATGCCAAGGCATTTTGAAAGAAGCGCAATGAGCCTTTGTGCCCTGTCGTAAATAGCAGGGTTTGAAGGATTCGTCGCTAATGCCTTGCTCCCTGCTGTGATCTTTGCAGCCGCTCGGAAAAAATAGCAGAAATAGGCAAAGCCATTTTAAACTCTGACGTTTGCTGTCTGGCCTCATAGGCAAGGAATTCTCCCAGGAGTAAAGGCCGATAGAATTAGGCGCTGGCAAAGATGAATCTGGCGATTCTAGCGCTAAGCTTGGGAAAATCATAGCAAGAATTAGAAGCGATGGGTAAGGGCAGCCCCGAATCCAGTCACTAGCTCGGGATCCCCATCGCTCCACACGTGGGTTGCTTCAATATGAGGGGAGAGATGGTAACTACCTAGCTTATCCGACCCGGGCTCATAGTGGTACCAGCCGTCGAAGGCACCATAGAAAATGGTTCCCCATGCCAGATAGTAGGCCAACTTTTGTTTGTCAGGATCCTCTTCCATGCTCGCATATAAGAAAAGAACCGCCTCGGCAGCCGCAAAGGCAAAGCCCTTGTTGTATTCACGATTTTGTATCTGTCCTAAGCCAAAAGGCATAAAGGCATGGACCTGCCGGACCGTTGGGGCTGTTGCCAGACC
>JBIKVD010000382.1:0-3892 GCA_044357055.1 Oligoflexales bacterium
CCTTCCCACGACTCTGCAGCGATGTTTCCCCCATGGAGATTGGCCATGGCTTTGGCTAGGCTGAGGCCAATGCCAATACCACCCATGGCGCGATTTCTCACAGTATCTGCGCGATAAAAAGTATCAAAGATATATGCTAAGGAATCTTTAGGGATCCCCTCACCGAAATCCCGCAGGGAAATATGCAGACCCTTGTGATCGCGCCAGGCAAAAATTTCGATTTTTCCCGCTTTATGGGAGTGCTTGATGGCATTGAGCAAGAGGTTCTTGATCGCGATAGCTAGGTAGTCCAAGCTAGCATAGACCTTGCCTGGGACCGAAACTTTGATCTCGACTTGGATCTGCTTTTCATCAATCTGATGCCGGCACGCATCCATAATGTTTTGCAGGTAACTCATCGGCTCTAGCTCTTGCCAATTGACCACCATCGCCTTAGACTGCGCCTTAGCCAGGAGCAAGAGGGCGTCGACGACAGAACTCATATTTTCGGCTTCGGTTTGTATGACTTTCAAGGAATTTTGGTAGTAAGTTGCATCACGATCGCGCCTAAGCGCAAGCTCTGCCTCGGCCCGGAGTACGGAAAGAGGTGTGCGCAGTTCATGGCTAACATCCCCGGTGAAGCGACGTAAACGGTTGAAAGCGTCTCCCAGCCGATCCAGCATTCCATTAAATGTGGTCACCAAATCCTGCAGTTCGTCCGCTGCCGGAGGAACAGGAAGACGCGTATTGAGATCATCGCTGCTCAATTTCGCGGCGGCTTGGGTGATGGTGCGGACTGGACGCAAGGACCGCCCAGTGAATAGATAGCCAAAGATAAAAGAAAGGCCAAGACCAGCAGGAAAGGCGATCCATAGCACCGTCTGTAACCTCTGCAACGTTTCAATGGTGGCGTCTAAAGGTGCGGCTACCTGCACCAACTCTCCGGTCAAAAGCCCCCCGCCTTTGAAAACGGGCACGGAGATTTGCCGCATAAGGCTATTATTGAAATAAAAATTTTCGTAGGTTTCGAGCCCTTGCTCCGCTCTCTTCAAAGTGAGGTTGGTAACAGGCAAATTAGCTTCCAGCGCATTAGGCAATCGACCGCTGACTTTGCCGCTGAGATTAATAATTTGTCCAAAAGTGCGAAAGGGCTGACTGAAGTCATCAGGCATAAAACGTTTAAAAAGGGCGTCAAGGGCGGGGTTATGGCGTGGACTGATGGGTAAGTTCTGACGGTAAACTTGTGCCGTCGCCCGCAGCGCTTGATCAAAGGATTCAAAAAGTTTGTGCTCGGTAAGCCGATAGATACCGTAGGCAATACTAGAGAAGAGCGCAGCCGTCCAAACCGCGTGAGCTAGTGAGAGTCGAAGTCGGACGGGGATGCGATCAATGATCATAGGGCCTGTTCTGTCCCAGGAGTGACATCCAGCATGTAACCATGACCTCTAACGGTTTTGATCATGCTGGTGCCAAAAACTTTGTCGATCTTATTGCGCAAGTATCCAATATAGACATCGACCACATTGGAGCTAGGTTCGAAATTCTGATCCCACACATGTTCAGAAAGCTCGACCCGACTGACGACCGATCCCGCATTGCGTGCAAAAAATTCGATCAAGGCGTACTCTTTCGTCGTCAACTCTACGGGTTGATTATTGACGGTAACCATCTTTCTGGCAGGGTCAATTTTAATGGGGCCCGCTTCAATGAAGGCTTTGGCTTGGGTTGGTTGGCGACGCAGTAAGGTACGCGTCCTAGCTAGCAGCTCATCGATACTAAAGGGCTTGGTCAAATAGTCATCGGCACCCGAATCTAGGCCCTGCACAATATTATCCGTGGAATCCTTCGCCGTTAAAATCATCACCGGCGCTTTGTTGCCTTGATCGCGGATGGCCTGTAAGACTTCGAGGCCACTTTTTCGCGGCAGCATGAGATCGAGAATGATCAGATCATAGGGATTCTCTGCGGCCAGCCATTCACCTTCTTGTCCATCCGCGGCATGATCGACGGCGTAGGATTCCTCACGTAAGGTTCGGATTAAGACGCTGGCGAGTGGTGCGTCGTCTTCGACCACGAGAATTCTCATAAGGACCTCCCAATTTCATTGTCTTAGATAGCACGAAGCTCAAATCTAGCCAATCTTGCATGAGAATCGAGTGAGATGAGGGATCATGACGGTCGATGCTGGGAAGCATCGGAAGTAAACGTTCCTATTGCCTATATTTATGCTCCGTAGTAGACTACGGAATATAGGAGATATCTCGTAGTATGTTCCGAAGATCAGTTAACTTGCCGAAAAACAATAGTTTTTTCTTATTTGGCGCGCGTGGATGCGGGAAAACGACGCTACTGAAAGAGTCTTTACCTGCAGAGGCTACACGGAATATTGATCTGCTCTTGGCTGCGAATGAAGACCAATTTCGACGCTCACCGGACTATTTAATCTCGTTCGTAAATGCTCTGCCAGACCATGTTACGACGGTCGTCATAGATGAGATTCAAAAAATCCCCAAGTTACTGGATATTGTCCATCATCTGATGGAGCGGGACGGCATGAAGAAGCGTTTTGTTCTAACGGGCTCAAACGCAAGAAAATTGCATCATGGGGGAGCAAATTTATTGGCAGGGAGAGCTTTTACGCGCTATTTATTTCCTCTCTCCTTGCCAGAACTCAAAGATGCATTTGAAGTTCAAGCTGCCTTACGTTGGGGGACATTACCAAAGATTTTTCACCTCGAGGAAGATGAGCAGCGTAGAGATTTTTTACAATCTTATGCTCATACTTATCTCAAAGAGGAAATTCAAGCAGAACAGATCGTCAAAAAGGTTGACGCATTTCACCGTTTTTTGGAAGTTGCAGCACAAAGCAACGGAAAACTTGTCAATTATTCAAACATAGCCAAAAATACTGGGGTTGAAGACAAAACTGTCAAGACATTTTACGAAATTTTAGACGATACCTTACTCGGTTTCTTTCTCGAGCCATTTCATAAATCTCGACGTAAGCGTTTGAAGACGGCTCCTAAGTTTTACTTTTTTGATATTGGCGTTGCCCGTGCTCTGGCTCGCCAACTTCTTGTCGAACCCCATCCCTCAACTGGTTATTATGGAGAACTTTTTGAGCAACTAGTCGTCTTAGAAGTATACAGGCAAGAACAGTATGCGAACCGTGATTATAGACTTAGCTACATGCGAACCCAAGATGATACCGAAATTGATCTCGTCATCGAGCGACCAGGGAAACCTTTGGTACTAGTAGAAATCAAATCCACCGCGGAGTGTAAATTAGAATCTTTGAGGGGATTTCACTCGTTGATAGCAGATTTCCCTGATGCTGAATGTATGATTTGGTCGCAAGATCCGCGTCCACAAAAAATGGGTCGAATTTTGGCCCTACCTTGGCAAGAGGGGCTGGCAGCGATTTAATTTATCAGCACTTCACCGTTTGTTCTGAGCGATCAAGATGCGTCTTTCCGGCCTAGTCGAGGCGCGAATTCTCATGACAATGCATCCATTCAGTTGTTCCATTCCAAAGCTGATGACCGGTCTATAGTGACATTTGGATCGGATAGCCAACCCATGCGTTTGAAGTCTGTCTTAAATATGGGATAATTTGCCAACCTATTTCTACTCATCCTTGAATCGTTGGCTAGTCTCCGGGTTTGGCCAAGGGAGTTATAAAATTGTCGGGACTAAACCTGCTTGTTCAACGCCGCTTTGGGCCGTTTTTTGCTGTGCAATTTGCAGGAGCCTTTAACGATAACTTGTATAAGAACGCCATGGTCCTAATGCTCAGTTATCGCGCGGCGACCGAAGCTGAGTCTGGCTTTATTCTAAGTATGGCGGGCGCACTTTTCATTCTGCCTTTCTTCTTATTCTCCCCGATAGCAGGTCAACTCGCTGACAAGTACGA
>JBIKVD010000383.1:0-3866 GCA_044357055.1 Oligoflexales bacterium
GCGCGGAAATTCGCTCGTCTTTCGTACGCTTTTTTACGGAAAGGCAGCATCTCTTCGTGCCAAGCTCTCCTGTGGTTGTTCATGATGACCCCACTCTCTTGTTTACAAATTCAGGCATGAATCAGTTCAAGCAGATATTTCTCGGCGATAATCCCAAGGGTCTAACACGGGCGGTAAACAGTCAGAAATGCTTGCGGGTTTCAGGCAAACACAATGATTTAGAGGAAGTGGGAGCCGATGGAACCCATCATACATTTTTTGAAATGTTGGGAAATTGGTCCTTTGGCGATTACTTCAAAAAAGAAGCCATCGAAATGGCTTGGGAACTACTGACGGTGGTTTGGAAATTCCCAAAATCGCGCTTGTTTGTGACGGTCCACAAAGATGACCGCGAGGCGCCGCTCCTGTGGGAGCAGTTAACCGATATAGACCCAAAAAGAATCCTACGGTTTGAAAAGGAAAACTTCTGGGAGATGGGAGAAGTCGGACCTTGCGGGCCAAGTTCAGAAATTTTCTTTGATTTAGGACCTGATCATGACCGGGACACGGAGTTCGCCCATCCAACCCGAGGCGTCAATGGCAAGGATGCGGCTGCGTTTCGCTTTGTCGAAATTTGGAATCTTGTCTTCATGCAGTTTGAGCGAAAACAGGATCAAAGTTTAGTACCCTTGAAGCAGACCCACGTAGATACTGGGTCCGGTTTAGAACGAGTTTCCTGTTTCATTCAAGGCGTGACTAGCAATTATGAGACGGATCTCTTTTGGCCCATCATCCAAGAATTGGTGCGGCGTAGCGGAGTGAATTACACGAATGGCCCCGAAGGCATGGCCCATCGCGTGGTGGCGGATCATATTCGCACTCTAACCTTCGCCATTGCTGACGGCGTCACCCCCAGTAACGAAGGCCGTGGGTATGTCATTCGCAGGATTTTGCGCAGGGCAAGCCGCTACGGCCGAAAACTGGGTTTGGAAAAACCCTTCCTTTTTAATTTAGTGGATGTTGTGGTGGCAATGATGGGAGAAGCTTATCCAGAGATTCTCACGCGAGCTTCTTACATTCGCGAAGTCATTCAATCCGAGGAAGAGCGGTTTGTTAAGACTTTGGGTGACGGGCTTCATCGCTTTGAAAAGTCTGCACAGCAGGTATCTGGAGCTGGTAAGAAAACTATGAGTGGCCGCGAAGCCTTTACTCTTTTTGATACCTTTGGATTTCCCTTGGATTTGACCCAGCTTTTGGCAAGAGAAAGAGGATTGGAAATTGACCTTGCCGAATATGATACGTGCATGCGTGAACAAAGGGCACGGGCAAAAGCCGCTCATGATTTTGCCGACGATTTTGCTTCTGATCATGGGTGGACGATTTATACGCCAGGGAAAGTCACCGAATATTTGGACCATATCGATGGCAAAGTATCTGTTACCACCTTGCGATACCTTGAGAAAAAGGATGAAGTCCTGGTCCTGTTAACGCAATCGCCCTTTTATGCTGAAGGAGGTGGCCAAGTAGGGGACCGAGGATTTTTGCGAAATGCCGATGTAACGTTGCGGGTCTTGGATACCTTTAAGGTTCATGAAATGCATGTTCATCGCTGCGCTTTGGAGAACGGGTTGCTGTCCGCCAAAACTATGAAGCAATTTGCCGCGTCCATTGATCAGCAACATCGCGACGATACGACCCGACACCATTCTGTTACTCATTTACTACACGCGGCTCTTCGCCAGATCCTGGGGCCCCACGTGACTCAGCAGGGATCGAGGGTAGGTCCTGATCTTATGCGTTTTGACTTTACGCATCCCAAAGGAGTGAGTTTAGAAGAGCTCGAAAAGATTGAAAACCTTGTGAATGTGCAAATTTTGGCTGACGAAAAAGTGCATATTGATACGCGCTCCTTGGATCAGGCTAAGAGTGAAGGTGCCTTGGCCATGTTTGGTGAGAAATATGGCGATGTGGTTCGCGTTGTCAGCATGGGTTCCTTTAGCAAGGAATTGTGTGGAGGTAGTCATGTCAGTGCTACTGGTCGTATAGGAATCTTCCGCATCTTATCCGAGTCTTCTATTGCTGCAGGTGTGAGACGCATCGAAGCTGTGAGCGGATTTAGCGCCCAGCGTCAGTGGCGCCTAGAATCTCAGAGTTTAGCGCAGTGTGCAGATTTGCTAAAAGTTCGCGCGGACGGATTGTTGCCGCGCTTGCAGGAGTTATTGGTCGAACAAAAGAAACTTGAGAAAAGACTTGGTGAATTACAATTGCAGCACGCGCGTTCAGCGGCCAAGGAGTTAGTAGAGGCAGCACCCGCGAAAAAAATAGGAGAACTAACTTATCGCCTTATTGATCTAAATCGCCTGGCTCCTGACAAAACGCAGGCCCAGCAGATTTTTGATCAGGTCTCCCAACTTCCCCAAGGAGGGGCCTACGTCGGTACCTTTCACGAATCGGAACAAACACTCGTTTTTGTGTCCGTGGGAGAATCCTTTCGGAGCGTCGTACAGGCAGGTCAAGTGTTGAAGTCCATTTTGCAGCCTTTTGGTGGTAAAGGCGGAGGCAAGGCAGAGCGCGCCCAGGGCATCCTGAGTGGCACGGTCAAGCCGGAGCAGATTTGGCAACACTTATCTTAAAGAGAACTCTCTTGTCATGGCGGTAGCTGCGCTGGCCTGCGATTCCATAATTACTTCATATATTTGGATGCTTATGTCATCGGAGGTCAAGTTCCGAAGATAGGGACCTAGAAATTACACTTCATCCTTAAGAATTCATTGAGACTTAGCCTCTCCTTAGTGTATGACTAATGCTGACTGACTGGCCAACTAATAGACTTCGAAGCAACGAGATTACCAGGAGATGGGAATGATCACACCGAGCTGTAGTTTAACGTTTGGTTCTAAACGATTGGCCCATCCGTTTCTTTTTTTGTCGTTAGTCTCGGTTTATGGCTCCTTCTCTTGCGGAGCGAAGCAAACAGGCAGTGACGTCCATATTGTCAATGGCGTAGCGGTAGAGTTAGATAATCCTATTAGTAAGACGACGGTAGCGTTGATCTCCTATCAAACAACATCTGCTGGTACGAGTTCGAGTATCTGTTCGGGCTCTTTGATCAGCCCCTATCACATATTGACCGCAGCACACTGTGTCGAAAATTACTCAAAGGATGTTGCGCCGGTTGTCGTCTTTTCAACGGCCACGAATCAGAAGCTTACGAAGGAAGATGTACGTTTCGCCTATTCTTGGCGGGCTCATCCAGAATATCGCGAAGATCTGATGGACAAACTTTTCACCAAGACCCCGGTCAATGATATCGCCGTGATAATGTTAAATGCTGCAGCTCCGGAGGAGTATTTAGAGGCCAGACTCATGGGACCTTCTGATCCTTTAGAGGCGAAGGAAACTCTGGTAGTGGCAGGTTTTGGGGTGACGGGACATACAAAAGATGATGAGGCGTCTTCTGGCACTTTAAGATACGCTGGCTCACGTTTAATAGGCGAGATTCCTACCCAATTTGAGATTGTTAATGGTCAAGCTAAGGGTCAGACCTGTGGTGGTGATTCAGGCGGACCCAATTTTGTGATTCGCGAGTCGGATGATGGATCCAAGCATTTGGCCTTGGCGGCAGTAACTTCGAGAGGCGACGTAAATTGCACATCTAACGGGGTGTCGACGGACATTCGGTATTTTCGCGACTGGATAACGAGCACTTCGGAGGCTCTGATGAATGATGCTATTTCTGCATCAAAGGCCGCATCAAAGACTGCATCAAAGACTGCATCAAAATAAAGGGGGATGGGGTGGTGGTGAGTCAGTCCTTGAGACTGATTTATGGCAGCTCTTCCGGCTTCGTCAGTGGATCTTCCGGCCTCGTTGTAGGTATTTCCCAG
>JBIKVD010000384.1:0-3865 GCA_044357055.1 Oligoflexales bacterium
CCGGAAAATAATATACGAATCTATAAGATCATCGGACAAAAGTGGCGATTCTCGCTTTTCGATACGGATGTGTCGCTGGACATCGAACAAGCGGTCAACCCAGGACTGGGTTCCAAGGTGAGCGAGAACAATCTCCGCTGGGCCAATCGCGGCGAAATCAATCGTCAATCCCCAGGAAGGATCTTTGTTAGAGCCATGGAAAATGCATCCTTAAAGGCTCAATTTATCAAACGCTATCGTGAAAAGCTCCCCGACCTGGCGCAATCGGCAAACATCGTTGATCAAGTAGCGCAGATCGCCGGCCACGGCCCTGAAACTGCACAACATTTTAATACCAAATACCATGTTCACTACATTCCAGCCGGGCAAGGCTTCAGCTACTGGCAGGGCCATCTTCAACGCATCAAATCTTTCCTGAACGGCAGACGGGCGCATGTTGAATCACATCTCAATGATTTCTAAGACTTTTTAACACGAAACCCCTCCCCAACAAATGCGGACGCCAAGAAAATCGACCCTTTTTGCCAATTTTCAATACCATCCGCAAATCCCAAACATTCCCCCTGCTTGTAATTATACCTCAGGATCCGCACCGCCCGATCCGATAAAACCCTAACGACTGGGCAGTATCGCACCAGGACCTAAGGAGCGAGCATGGAATTCTTCAGGGTACAACTCACGGCGCCGAGACTTCTAGCACTCATGCTGGGGCTTCCCTTATCTACTTGCGGCGAACAGGCGCAGTTTCAAAATAATCAGCAGGCAGCAGCCGCCAAAGAAGATACGACGGAGAACGCCACCGGCGACACGAGTTCCGTGTCTGTGGTTCCAAATCCGGATGGCAAGCCAAACGATCAGGCGGCCGCAGAAAGCACTCCAATCATCCGAGAATACCCGTTTAAGACAGAGCAAATAGCCGATCACGAGCTTTCCTTTATTCCCAGTGCCACTGCCTTGACCACAGAACTTACGATGCGCAACGATACCACTGCCACCACAGCAAATTTTCAGCAAGTCGTGCGACCCGTTATCACGCAAACCCTTAAGCAAGGCAACCCCGGACAAAACTATCAGGAGAGCTTTCTACAAAATAATAAAGGGGTCTTGGACCTTGTAGTGGTGATTGATAATTCCGGATCCATGAGCAATGAGCAAACAGCATTACAAGGCAAACTTCCAGATCTCCTAACCCATATCAGTGAAAGTGAATGGCAGATCAATATCGTCACCACTGACCCACGAGATGGGTGTTCACGAACCTTTATTCGCAAGAGCGACGCCGATGCAGGGACCAAATTTGCCACGGGAATAAGCCCCGGTATAAATGGCGATGGTAACGAGCAAGGGATCCGGATGTCTCGCGTCGGTCTTGGTTGCAGTTCGTTGAACGATTGGCCCCGCAAAGATTCGACTCTTGCCGTACTCATTGTCAGTGACGAAGACAACTGCTCCAAAGGTAGTGCTGCAGCGAGTGGCAATGGCAATTGCGCAACCGCGGCTGACGGTTACGACAAGCCAGACAATTTACGCAACTACATTGTGAACACATTAGGGCGTGAGATTGGCACAGAGATGCGGGCCTATGGCCTTATCTGGCCCGCTGGTGTCCCACAAACCCAATGCACCACAGCTTACAACCAGGGAAATGAATATTCTAGTTTCATCACCAGCACCATGGGAAAATCGGGAATTATCTGCGATGGAGCTTCTTACTCGGATACCTTGAAAGCAATTTCCAGCGATGTCGCCACCATTCTCAAAAATCAATTCACCCTAAAAGGCATACCAGATCTTGCCAGTCTCACAGTTGACGTAAAACTGAACGCCAACACCCGTAGAGCTGCACCCGCAGATTACACAATCAACGGAAATACCCTGACCTTTGTCCAAAACATTCCCGCGAAAGGCTCGCAGATATTCGTTGCCTATACCGCTGGAGCCAAGCCGCTCGTAGCTCAGTACACTCTAAGCGAATCACCTGCGTTAGGCAGTGTTCAAGTTAAGGCAAACAACGTGGTTTTAACGGGGACTCAATACTCGATCAGCGGCAAGGTGGTACAATTTGCCGCTAACGCTCTCCCCTACGATGCCAATGTTGAAATCGTCTATAAGAAAAATGATCCCTTGCTAAAGGACTTTCTTTTAAATCAGGCGGTAGAAAAAGCGAGCTTGAAAGTGAAAATCAATGGTGTCCTGGCGCCCAGTGGTTACACCTTCGACCAACAAAGCGGGTTGTTAAAATTCGACTCTGCTCCGATAGAAGGTGCCGCCATCTCTGCCGAATTCCTCCGCATAGCAGGAAAAGTCCTCACCTATCCCATCGCGATTACGGGCGATCAAGTTCTTGGGGTTAAAGCCTACCGCAAAACGAGCCCCGATGTTCCCGTTAGTATCTCCTATGAAAATGGCCAGATAACGATGCAAGCTGCTGATCACGAGGCTGGACAGAAGCTTAAGGTCGAATACATGAATGAGGATTCGGATACCACGATGCTTGTTATGGAACACGAACCCTTGTTGAATTCACTACAAGTTGAGTCATCAGATCCAAATTGCAAGGTGGGTCAGGGCGTCCAATATGACAATAGCGCGCTTACGATCAATTGCAATCTCATCCTGGGGGAAATCGCCAAAATATCTTATCAGTGGGAAGACATACCAAAGAAAAGTTTTTCGCTACCTGAAGAAGTCGATACGACGGTGGGTCGCTTTGAAGTCTACATAAATAACGTAGAAACCACAGGCTATCGTAGAAACAGAAATCTAATCTTTTTGAATGAACTTCCCCCAGCTAAGAGCGAGGTTATGATCCGCCATATTATTGGAGATGAGTAGGCTAGTTCGACTCAGCAAGTTGCTAAAGGATTAGAACTCTCTAACATAGCGCGGGGAGATCCTTCGTCGCTTCGCTCCTCAGGACACCGCGTTGGCGCTTTCGCGCCAGCGTTTAGCTAGCGGGTGCAAACCAACAACGTGGCCGGGTACCAATATCAAATCCGTCGATTGAAAAACACGATTGCTGCCTTTGCTCGTTCTCATCTTTGGGAATCATACTGACATCGAACTCCACTTCACATAGAGCTCCAGAGAAATAGGTGTCTAAACGACACTGAGCCGCTGGATGATTATGATTTGTTGAGCGAACCACTTTCTTATCAGGGATCTGAAATGAAATTTTTCCCTGCTTGTTAAGCGCTCCCAGCAAATTTGTAATGGAATAGGATGCAGAGGCGATACGATAGCAGAGAAATCTATCAGCGTCTGAACCCCAGGCACTATCACAACTCGCTTTAGCGCTTGCGTCCACTGATGCTTCGAAGGATTCATTTTGAACGAGGTCATCTTTCCACAATAAGCGGGCACAGACCTGAGAAGCCCAGTAATCCGACTGGCCTTCGTTAGCGGCCCACATACCCCAAAAGAAAATTTTCTTTTGGGGAAAGCCTGCTAAGTGGTGACCTAGCTCATGGCAAACCACCATAGCATAACCATCTGGGCTAACTTCGGACCTACGGGCCAAGCCACCGTACATATTGATGACCCAATTGTTTCCGCTCTTATTTGCACTGGCATTAACAGTGGAGTTTTTCCAGTTTTTATTAGCTTTGAGTTTTCCGCCGTGCTGATTCACCACGGGCTGAAACAGATCAATGATCTCGTCAGTTATCGAATCAAAGAGGGCTTGATCAATATTGGCATCACGGGAATGAAGATTATCTTGTAAATGCAGGTCATTGGGCGGCAAGATGGTCGCGGACGCCAGTGGTGCGAATGCGAATCCTGAGAGACAAGTCAAAAGCATACGACGCATAAACCATCCTCCGTGATTGAAAGGCTGCAGGCTCTCGTCACTAAGAACCCGCGT
>JBIKVD010000495.1:0-3850 GCA_044357055.1 Oligoflexales bacterium
TGCATCGCAATTTATTGACCTAATCACATTTAAGAAGAAAAATGTCGCAACGCAATGAATTGCATGAATTAGAAATATAAGATAGTATTATCATCCTAGTTTAATTTATTAAACGTAGGATCTCATCGGAACAGAGTGATGCATTGCTCAGAACTAGCAGGACCCCACGTGCTAAAGCACTGGGATGACAAGTTAAAAGAACACTACAATGACAATAATTTACTCTCATGTAAAACCATAATATATCAACTTGGATTAAATTCCGTTTTAAAACCAATAGCTCTATTACTCATCTTTCTCTCATTCCTAATTTCATTTTTCCTTCTATAATGAGCAACTTTTAGCTTTTGCCTCTCCTTCACTTCTTCAATTTTATTTTTCAACATTAAATGAAGAGACTTAATCTCCTTGCTAATTGTCTTAATAATCTGATCATGGGTTTTTCCTCTCACGTCTGCAGATTTAATTTTTAAAATTCTAAATGCATCCTTAACATGGCTTTTATCATATTTCTTACTTGATAACTTTGCGAATAACTTCTCATGCTTAGATTTATCAATCTTTTTTAAATCAATCGCACCAAACGCACCATAATGTATATCATCAAATTCCGTGTTATGATAATAATCAACTAGAAAATCATGTGCATCATTTACCTTTTTAATATCATGCTCTAATTTTTTGATTCCACTCAATCTGGATGCTTTGTTTGCAACTTTCATAGAAGCATTTTTCACAGCAGACTTAACTGCAGAAGCTTTTGATTTAACACCATGCATACTTGCATTTACAGCTCTCTTAACTAATTTAGTTTTTGACTTTGCAGCAGAAATCGTATCACCAACCATTTTTTTTACAGAACCAGCTTTTGATTTGACAGCATTAACAACCTTTGCAGCTTTATCCAGGGGACTTTTTGCGACCATTTTTTAAACATCTTATGAATAAAAAGTTAATATAGTATTAATATATTAATATTTAGTAAAATTTATATACAAAAATTTGCATTTTTAATCAAACGCCCATTGCTAACCATTAACCCCTCAACTAACATCTTAACGCAATACTTATTTCAATAAAAACATGGCTTTTGAAAACTTTAAAAAATGGCTAAAAAATTTATTTAGTTTTGAAACAGAAGAAAGTGAATTAGAAAGAATGAGAAGAGAAAAAGAAAGAAGTAGTGAAAGAATTGAATCTTGATCCAACGATAAGTTCTGATAATATGACTTCAATTACAGAAAAGTTCGATACAATGAACAAAGAAATACAAACATTAAAAGATGGAAATAAGGAAACAAAAGAAACACTTGGGAATGAAATAAAAGACTTAAAAACAGAAAACCAACAAATAAACAAAAAATTTGAAGAACAAAATCAATTCATCAAACAAGCCTTCCTAGGTCTTGAAAAAATATCTAAAATAGCTATTCAATCAAGCTCATCAGCAAAATTCCTTAAAGAAACAGTTATACCTTTAATCAATGAAAATCTAGGATTCAACACAAGAGAATATGAAAAACAAAAAGGAATCCATTCAAAGAGACAGCTAAAAGCAAATATGGAAAAATCAGAAGTTATTGAACAAAAGAATAAATTAGAAAATGAAATATATGATGCAAAAGAATTCATTCAATCAGGAATTGGTATAAAATTCCACACCGAAAATAAAAGAAAACTTGAGGATAAAATTGCTGAATGCAATAGACAAATCACTGAATATAACAAAATTATTGAAGAGACAAAAGAAAGTTGGAATAAAATTGAAATAGACATTAGCAACAAAATCACTAAACTTTCAGAATTAAAAGAAAAAGTCCTTGCAATTGAGATTCCAACACCAGAAGAAATTAATTCAATCATCACTGAACTACAAGATCTCTACAAAACAATTCAAAACTCTCCTGAAAACACATTTAATCTCACAACAAACTTTCATCAAAATCAAAGAACATTAGTATCTGTTGGAGGTAACTAAATATGGAAGAAAAAGATTTAAAGTTACTCTATGCAATAGGACCTGCAGTTCTAGGTTTAGGACTGGCGGGAATCGGATTATCAATAAGCTGGTCTCTTCTATCAAGATCATTATATAAAACAATATATTCTAGTTTAGAATATATAAGTGACATGGGTCCAATAAATAAAAAATCCACAAGTGATCAAATTGCAGACTGTAGAATAATGGTTGATGAAATACGACGTGGGCATAAAGAAATGGATAAATATTTGAAAGATATTAGAAAGAGATCAGAAGAAAAAAGTGGATATTATTTGGATGGAAGGGAACTCACAAAGGAAGAATATGAAGCATGGTGTAGGAAGATTCTTGAGGGATTGGATAGAATGGAAGAAGATGTTGATAGTTTAAAAAAAGATCAGGAAGAAAGAAATAAGAGAATTGAGGATTTAAAAAAAGATCAGAAAGAATGGAGTGATAATTTAAACAAAGATATTGAATATTTAAAACAACAATTCAAACAACACAACGAAAACCTTGATCAAACAAATTCACAACTCAAAACAAAAATTGAACAAACAAATCAACTCATTGCAATTTTAGAACCAGAAACTGAACAAATGACAAAAGATGTAGAAGTTATTAGAAAACAAGTCGCGGTTATTGATGAAATCAAATATCAAAATGAAAGAATGGAAGTTGGCAATATAATTTTAAACAAGGAAATAGAGCTTTATAGAGGAATAAATGATGCGATAAGTGGAGTTAGAAGAGAAAGGAGGAGTAGTTTGATTTCGTTTGGATCTGAGGAGGAGTTGGGTGTTGGAGAATATAGACAATCAGGAGAATCTTTTTAAAAAACTGCAAAACTTTGTAAGAATATTATTAAAAAATTTCCTTATATTAAAATCTTTATTTACTTTGATTATTTATGTGTTAAAATATTCTTAAATACAATTATAAATTATACATTTGTATGATTAGCAATCAAAAGTTGAGTTTAATTCGATTAGCGAGAACTGAAAAACTTGGCCAAACTAATTTTTTCCGCCTAATGTCGATGCATAATAACAATGCGGAATTAGCGCTAGACTCAATCAAGGATGATAAAAGATTTTTATTACCAAAAAAATCCGAAATCTTGAAGGAAATCTCACAACTAGAAAAAATAAATGGACAAGTCCTCACATATCAAGATCCAGACTACCCTTGGTTGCTTAAGTTAATCAATGACTTTCCTCCGGTTATAAGCGTAATAGGCGATCTTTCACAAACTAAATACAAAAAAAATAGGTCTGTCAGCATCGTTGGTTCAAGAAATTGCTCAATATTAGGAAAAAAATTCACTCAATACATCACAGAGGAATTAGTAAAAAGAAATTTCACCATTATTTCAGGACTGGCAAATGGTATCGATGAAGCAGCTCATGAAGAAGCGTTAGAAAATCAAGGAAATACAATTGCCGTAATAGGATCTGGACTTTCAAACTTTTATCCAAACACACAACTAGCCTACGAAATTATTCAAAAAGATGGAGTTATTATAAGCGAATTACCATTCGATCAAAAACCAAAGCCATCTTTCTTTCCTCGCAGAAACAGAATCATTGCTGGGCTCTCTCTTGGGACTCTAATTGTTGAAGCTGACATTAAATCTGGTTCAATGATCACCGCTAATCAAGCCGCTAAATACAATAGAATAGTCTTTGCAGTCCCAGGCTTTCCTGTTGACAATCGATCCTCTGGCACGAATCAACTCATCAAGGACGGCGCAACTATGGTAAGAGATATAAACGATATAATGGATGAATTGCAGACCAGTAATCACATTGATTACAATAGCATTTTCTCAACAACGATCGAGGACAAGAAGGAATTCTTAAAACAAAA
>JBIKVD010000385.1:0-3847 GCA_044357055.1 Oligoflexales bacterium
TTCACAAATCGTGAATCTAAGCCTATAGACTGAGAGGCGCCAATAGCTGGTCTGGATTCTTTTCTTTCCATATGCGGTCTGGGTCTTTCTTGGAGTTTCGCAATATCGAGAACAGATTCATGAATAGTAGGCATGTAGGAGTTATGCCTGTCGTTGGCAGGCGTGTTGGGTAATTTTTCGTTCATGGCTTGAAGAATGGCATTGCTGTTGGCAATACCTGCTGCGATTTTGGCCAGGTAATCCGTTTGTACCTTGATCAATTCGAGCGATGCGACTTGCGATATGCTGGTGTCAAACAGCGGACAAAAATGCGCGAGTCGAACGAAACATGGCATAAAAGCTGCTTTTAGCCGGTGAGTTGTCAAAACCATCGAGACTAAATGAGTCACCGAGAAGGTGCCAAGATATAGGCTAGTTGTGCTAAGGTCCATGGTAGTGATTGAGGTCATTAACTGTAAGTGGTGACCAATCGCAGCTAAGCCGACAGCAAATACATTTATAAGGACAAATCCGATCGAAATATTGGCTAGCCGCTGCTTTATTTGGGAGCGAGCAAAGATTTGTGGAAATGTTTCCATGCTGCGGTAGATCGCATGAGTGTGATCACTATTGCTGTTTAACTGAATGATGCGCTGTTTGAATAGAGCCAGCCACTCATAGGAGAATTTTAGCAAGGGACGTACAGACTCTATATACTTAAAGAAGTCATTTAGGATTTGCGGAGTTAAGCGTTCAACGGATACCTCTAAGAATCTTGCTTCTTTTGCAATTAGGTGCCAGCGATGGAAAGTCCATAGGATTCCCAACGCGTTGATGAAGCAAAGAAATCCTAGTATCAATAGGGACATCTCGATCTTCCATAAGATGATTTGCTAGGCCCAATACAAACACATCAGTTGCACTAGGTTTATGGTCGTCTTATCTGCGGGTTTACTCAATGGCAGGAAACTGCCTAGTTAACAGAAGGGACAGTTTTTATTGATGTTTTATTCCACCTAAAGTGCGACAATGCGGATATCACGATAGTGAGCCAGGTGATTTCACCTGATTGAGCCACCCCCTCCACCGGACCGAAGGGACGGGTATTCTAATTTCACAGTGGCTAAAATTTTGTCAAGACTTTGCCTTCTTCTCCCACTTAGGCCGGTACGAGCAGCCTTTCATAACGATTGGTATCGACACAGCGGTTAGGCGGTCAGTTATAGCTTCATAGCTCACTGGATCAGGAATCATTTCACTCCAGTTTTCTATCGGCAGCTGGGTCGTTATAATTGTTGATCGCTCTTCACCACGCTCAGCTAGCACGTCGAAGAGATCTTGGTATTAAGCCGCAGTTAGCGGCTTAATACCAAAATCATCGAGAATCAAGAGCTCGGTAGGAGCCAGGCGTTTGAGCAAATTTAGATAGGTATTTCTGGATCTTGCCAGACTGAGTGGTTCGATCAGAGCATTCACTCTGTAAAAGACGGTGGTATGGCCCGTTCTGCAACAGAGTTACCTATGGCTGTGGCGAGATAGGATCTGCCGACACCTGTGGTGCCCATGATGATGACATTCATACCATCGAGCAGAAACCGTCCAGAGTTGAGGTCCTTTATGATCGCTTTGTTTAGGCCTCTAGCCATGGATAGATCAATACCTTCCAATGTCGCAGGCTGGCGGAAAGCGGCCTGTTTGAGGCGATTAGCATTCGTCTCGCGCATTCCTGAAAGTCGCAGGTCAATATGTTGGTTCATAATGCTTGCTGTTGTCATAGTACCTCCGTAATATACTTTCTTTTTAGAGAAAACGTCTGTTGTCCTCGCAAGAATGGGTTGGAACTGCTTAGTGGCGATGCCTCCTGGCTTTCACCACTTCGGTTATGGTTGATTATGATGCCCTCTATTTCTTTGAGTTTTGGTGAGGCGATTCCGATTTCTAAGATTTGAGCACAGGCAAGTTCTAGTTTTCTTGCAGAATGGCGTTTGGCTAGTCTCAAAATCCCCTGACAGCGTCTAAGAAACATGAGCGGATGCACTCCCTGCTCGATCAGTGTGCGGACGACCAGGTCGGTATTTGGACCGATATCCTTGGCATCTTGCATGACCAGATGCGGTGTCGATTCGAACATGGCTTGTTGGGAAGGGGGAAGGTGGCTCTTCTTGGCAGTGTAGCGTCCCCGCTGATTTGCGGGGTCTTCATGTGACAGGCAATCTTCTCTAATCCTTGAAAAATCTCGACAAAGGTTGGCGCGTACCGGATCTCGACTTCCTTGCCACGATACTGGTAGGGAATGGAATAGAAGTTGTACTCGAGTTGGACATGGCAATCAGGGTGCGGCTTGGCTTGCTTCCATTTTGCCGATTCGTGCATGCTTCCCGGCAGCTCAAGAAGCTGCTGTTGTTCTCCCTTGCTGAATTTCTCGCGACGAGAAATTCCATATTTTCTCTGTATCCGTAGATGGAATCCATCGGCCAGTGATCGCAGATACTCATTCAATTCTGCTAGAGAGAAGAAGCGACGAGAGCGAATCCGACCTCTGGCCCCTCGCCAAAAGACCCCTAAGCTATTTTTTATCAGGTTCTTGTCCTTTGGTGAGACGGACCTCGTGGGCAGCGGAGCCGTTCCATAGTGGCTACAGAATAGGCTGAATTCTCGATTAAGATCAGGGTCGTAGCGATGTACTCGATGCACTGTAGTCTTGGCATTATCCATGGCGGTGGTCAGAGGGACACCACCGTCATACTCGTATGCCTTGCCCACAGCTAGCAAGACATCAGCCTGTTTTTCCGTCAATGTCGCGAAAGGAAAAAACAATGGGCTGAAGCACAGGACTCCACCGAAAAGCCGACATTGCAGAAACTCACCTGTCCGACGATCATGAAAACCCAGTCCAGCGGAATCGCCCTTGTAATCGATCTCACAGCGCTCCCCTAGCGGATGCTGCTTATGGTAGTCGAGCAGGACTTGTGGAAATCGCCGACGATACTCTCGCCAGAAGTCAACGATCTCGCAGAGACTGGCCCCCTTGAGTGCAATTCCAGGTATCTTTCCATTCTATGAGCTCAAACCAGGGAGCATGGTATTGGGCTGGCTCTGGTTTCAGTACCTCATCCAGATATTTGTCGACGGTGTTCCGCGAAATATCCAGCGCCTTGGCATTCGAGCGCTTGCTCAGCCCCTGTTTGCACAATCTCAGAATTTCCTCAACCATTCTTGGACCTTTTGCCCTTCCATGCCTTTTCATCGTGCCCTCTTTGCTCATAATGACGGCGCCGGGGACCATGAAAGGCACAAAAAGTCCCTAAGGTCCAGTGACTGGCTCAAACTTCGTGAAATCACGTGGCTCAGACTAGGTGAAATCCAGCATCCGATTTGTAATCCGTGTCTACTTCCTCAGAATTTCCTGGTTCCTATGCCACCAGCCTAAAGCTCAGTTCATTGAGAGTTTTGTGGTAACTATTTTCAATTTTTACGCCAATTTTACTGGATTCTTCGGGGCATTTCCCAGTAACCCTGATTTTTATACGATTTTCTTCTTCTCTTCGTTTTTCCGAGTCTTTTTTCTCGCTATATAGGTAGCCACCTATGGCAAGTATGACTAGGCCAAACCCGACCAATAAGATGATTCCCAGACCTTTGAAAAACGCTCGCATTCCTTGCTCCTACTTTGCCAGCCCTCACCTTCGGAACTTTTTAGGAATAATTTGCCGATTCTAGATAACCCCATGCACCCCGGATTGCGTCAAAATGCCATATCCTTGCGAGTTTTGATTCCAATCGCGGGGAATATATCGAAAAAACACGCCACATCGACATATCTCACAGTCTGAGGTCTAGGATCAAATCAAAGGTGAGGTGGTAGTTT
>JBIKVD010000386.1:0-3846 GCA_044357055.1 Oligoflexales bacterium
CTATGAGACCAGGATTTAATATCCGTACTATTTCTCGGGACAGAGAAAAAGTGCATCTCAGCCCCACGAAGGTGAAAATCAAAATTGTGCCGGTTTTCAGGCGCTAGCATTGCATGTATGTCGGAGTACTCCCCAGGATTTGGAACTTTCGCTCCGGGTTTTAGCAATCCCGAAGCGAGTACCGATTGGCCCGTTTCTCCATGAATCAAAAATAGGCGATGGATGTTAGCTAGATCCATCTCACTGGCTACATGCCAAGTCGCCTCTTGTCTTCCTGGATTCACTAAGAGTGAAAGCTTTCCTGTGGTTGTTTGCTCCGCACGAAATTGACTCGAAACTAAGAGGTCAGGCAAGCGATCGTTGTTTGCGAATAGAGGTAGAGCTGCAATAATGTCCTGAATCGGCCCCTGATCAGAGATTATCTCATGCATGATCCAGTCCGGGGCTTCAACCCAGAATAGGCCTTTGCCCGAAACGAGAATGTCTTTTCGTCCATCAGCGTTCATATCCTGAAAACGCACGGAATAGCCCCTTGGGACCTGGCGGCTGATTTCAGTAACTGCAACGCCAATTTGTTTTTTGTCTGTGGCATCTCCTGTCTGAGGATTTTGCATGGGAAAAATGGTGCCGACTTGCGCGGGAAAGTGAATTTTTCTGAGCCACTGCTGGATTCGTGGAATGATGAGCTTACTATTTTCAATGTGCATGTTGTGGCGGCCACCGGGTATAATCTCAATTTCTGGTGCAACCTCAGTCCATTGCTCGGTACCGCGCAGGGTATTCAGAACAAACACGTCCTCGAACTCTCCAAATAGAATTTTAGTTGGAGATTGTATTTTGATGACTTTGCCTTGGTCATCAAAAAAAGCTTTGGGTACACTCAGCACTTCATTGGCGCGATAATAGGAGAGCATCGCTTTGATCGAGGATTTTCTCATGGCTGATAGGTAAGTTTGATAATTTGGGCCTACGGGTATAGGCACTAGTCTTTCTGGTATCATGGAGTTTTCGACTCCAGCACTTCTATAGTAGCGGATGTAGGAAACCTTCTTTTTCTGCTCGATGTCCTCTTGTAACTCTCGAAAAAATCCAAGGGGGTGCGGTACATTCAGTGATGTAACTGAGCTTACTTTTTGTGGTCTTGCTAGGGCATAGTGCCAGGCTATATAGGCGCCCCAATCATGTCCTATCAGGGACACTGATTCTGCCTGAAAATGTTGCAGGGTTGCGTCAATATCCTGGATTAGCTCTGGCATAGCGTAGGCGCTTTGCTCGATTGGCTGATCGCTAAGATTGAATCCTCGAAGATCCAGGGATACAACTTGAAACTCTTCGGAAAGGGCTTCCATATAAGGCTGCCAGCTGAAGGAGAAATCACCAAAGCCGTGCAAAAATAGCACTAATGGTCCGCGCTTGCCAGATTTCTTTGCGTGCAAAGTCAGATTCTGTGATTTTATGAATACGCTCTCCGGTAGCGAATTTCCCTTGCTCACGGGTATCCCAAGCAGGAAAAATAGGCATATAATGGCGAGGGAATAGGAACAATAAGCCTTGCAATTGCTGGTCACTGAACCCACCTAGAGAAAGAAATGACTGCTTAAGTGTGGTTAGAAGTCGAAGGGAGAGCAAAGACCGAGGTGATAGGGACGTCCCACCACCTCATATCGGCTTTTGCTTATTAAGCTACGCCGCCGCCGCCGTTGTCAGTTCCACCACTTCCGCCCTGTCCACCGAAATTAATTTTGTTTTTCATAGGTTCTCCTTTTCATTTTTGAATTGAAAATCTGGTACCAATATTCTCTGTCGGTCAGTCTTGCAAATTGTTTAGGAAATTTGCGAGAATGGTATCTTTTGGTTTTATAAGAACCTGTAATTATTGGTTATATCGCGACAAGGCTTTGGTTCGCATTTGCTGGTTAGTCATTAACAGCTACAAATCATTTTCGACTACCAGCGAACTGGACTCAGGGTTTGGCTTGATTGTGCGCAGTTTTGCTGAGAAGGATTACCGGACTCGCTCGCGGAGACTGGTGGAGAGGGGCCGATACTAATAAGCAAGTTGATACGCGATCCACTCAGGCGTCATCAATAGGTGAAACATCTCAATATCTTGTTTTAGCGGATTCGGCAGTTGGAGTTTTTAGGTGCGGTGATAGCTACGGTCTTTGGATTCCGTGGCGTTAGCCAAATTTGCGAAGTATCGCCAAACCAGCTTTCTCGGCATATTCTGCCACTGATGACGAAGTTGCAGCTCTGGTGGAGCGAATCGCGCATTCTGTCATGCGCTACCTCAAGAAAATAGGTTACCTCGACAAAGAAGGCGACGGAACTCTCTTTCGGCTCACCTAGCAGCAATAGATTCAACAATAAGGCAAGGACGCGAGCCAAATCTGGCGTGTTTCGAAATACAAGGGGCATGGGTAGGAGTAGACCTATTCCTGCAACGGTGCTTGAATGCCCTACCTACCAGCCCTTACCGATTAGCAACTCCTTACTACCAGTCCACTAACATCCAGACAAATCTAAAACGCTATTTTAGAATTAGAGGCCATATATAAATTAAGGATTTAGATCTGTGCAATAGATTGATTTTACTACAAAAAGATAAAATTTTTTCCTGTTTGACCAACGCGGAACTGGAAAAACGACGCTCCTAAGGAAGAAATGGTCTTCGGCTCTGGAAATTAACCTCCTCGACGCAAAACTATTTTTTCAACTCTCAAAAGCACCGTGGGATCTGAGGTCTCTAGTCATGGCCCGAGTTCAGAACAAAAAATCGTGGTCATTGATGAGATTCAAAAAATCCCGGCTCTTCTTGATGAAGTTCATCGCCTAATCGAAGACGAGAAGGTGGTATTTGCCTTGATCGGCTCCAGAGCACGCAAACTTAAGCGGGCAGGCGTCAAACTCTTAGCAGGGCGTGCTCAAAATTACAAACTCTATCCACTAAGCGCTGACGAATTAGGGGCAGATTTTGACCTTTTTCAGGAATTGCAATGGGGTTCTCTGCCCCAAGTGATCGTCGAACAATCGAGTAAAAATAAAGAGGAATATCTATATGCTTATGTAAGCACGTATCTGAAAGAGGAGATTATTCTCGAACAGGTTGTGCGACAAATAGAGCCTTTTAGCCGCTTTCTTGAAGTTGCAGCACAAGCGAGCCGGGATATTATTTCCTTTGCGAATATAGCCAAGGACGTCGGGATCTCAGCGGTTTCCGTCAAAAACTATTTCGAGATTCTCACGGATACCCTCATCGGATTTTTCCTTCCTGCATACCATACCTCTATGCGAAAGAAGCAAAAACAAGCGCCTAAGTTTTATTTCTTTGACAATGGACTGGTTCGCGCTCTGCAAAATCGAGTAGCCATGGTGCCTGCACCTCAGTCTTTTGAATTTGGAACATTACTTGAGAGTTTTATCGTCAATGAAATTGTTCGCCTGAACAAATATCAGCGAACCCGCTTCGAATTAAGTCACCTACGGATTGATTATAAAAGTGAGATAGATCCTATTGTGGAGCGACCGGGGAAAAAAACTATCCTCCTAGAAATCAAATCGAAGGATTCCGGTGTCAGCGAAAGAGATGTAAAAACATTGAATCGGCTGAGCGCTGATTTTAAAAACTCACATTCTCTTTGTTTATCTCGAGATCCTCAGCGAAAGAAAATTGGTAAAGTGTTCTGCTTGCATTGGCAGGAGGGCATACAAGAAATTTTTGAACAATCGCATATGTGAAACCCAAAGGCTCAATCAAAGATTTTCCCAGGATTAAGAATCCCATTCGGATCAAAGAGCCCCTTGATTTTGCGCATCATCTCTATATGGTGAGGTTCCTTTATTTTC
>JBIKVD010000387.1:0-3844 GCA_044357055.1 Oligoflexales bacterium
GGCAGACAGCCCGGATCCTACGCGCATCTGCATCGCTAAAAAAGAGATTCCCATGGACATCCCTAGTCAAAGCTCGCAGTGAGCCGATGGTTCCTGATAAGCGCGGTGTCCCATCTGCGGCGTCGCCTAAGATGCCATTGCCTGCGATGGTATAAAGGCGACCTTTACTATTAGCTCCACAAATGGCACCAGAGGCTGCGGCGCAAGCAACTCTCAACTTACGAAAAACGCTGTCAGCGATAAAGACATTTCCCAGGGCGTCCACGGCTAGGCTGTAGGGAGTGCCAATGGCTGTAACCTTGGCAATGCCGTCATCCAAGCCATCAGCGGAGGCTCCGCTGCCTGCCACATGATAGACAAAGCCAAGTTTTTTGGCGTTGCAAAAACCAGGAGCGGTTGGGTCGTAGCACACTGCCCGCACGCGAGCATAGGTAGCGTCGGAGATAAAGAGGTTACCTTGCCCATCAAAGGCAATTCCGAAAATATCACCCATGGGGGTCGCCGATGCCAGGGACTCGTCAGCTCCGTCGTCCATACCATCCGTGCCTGCAATCGTGTAGATCTTCCCGACGATCCGACCGCGACAGTATTGGCCTTGGATATTCTCGGTGCAAATGACGGCGAGGCTACCTGGAGCGACGCTGAAAATCAAATTTCCAAAGGGATCATAAGCTGTTGCTGCAGCATTGAGCAGATAAGCTTGCGAAGTAGGATCCTGACCATGAAAGCGCCCATTAGCCGCGATCTTATGATGGGTTCCTGGGGCATACTTGATACGAAGTTCGCGAAGGTTGTCAATCCACGGTCCTTGATCGATGGCGGTGCTTACCGTTAAGAAAATATCAGACGATCCTGTATCAGTATAATTTGCAGTTGGGGCGTTGACATTGGCAACCTCGGAACCCGTGAGGCGCGGATCAGATTCTTCGCCCGCAAACAGACCGTACTCCACATCATTGGCAGCAACTCCACTGGGAGTAAAAAGTTGGAAATCCACCCCAATGCGCCTATCTGGGCCGATAACATACGCATAGTTTAATCCACGAAATTTCTTTTTCGCAGCAGGCTGGGCACTCGCTCTGGCTCCGTCCGAAGCGCTATTGCCAGCTAAGTCCATAGCAAAAACCTGGTAATGATACCAAGCAAATTCTTCCAGGTTTTGGTCAAGGCATGAGTAGCTCGTGGTGACACAAGCAACCAGGGCATCGTTGGCAAGGGCATCCCCTACCTCAAGAGCTGGCTGCTGTATGACGGCGTCAACCTCGGCATTTTTCCTTCTCACCACCACATAGGTACTAGCGCCGCTGACACTAGTCCAATTGAGTGCCACTTGCTCTTCACCGGCACTGGCATTGATACTGGAAACATTCGCTGGCGCCACCGCATCCCACTGGACGCTACTACCCACTTGGGAAACATTGCCTGCCAGATCCACGGCTGTAGCGTCGATGCTCAATAGCACCGAACTCGCCAAGCCATCGGTGGGTAAGTTGGCTGTAAAGGTACCGTTGTTGTCAAAGTCCGCAGCTAAGGTTAGTGGACACTGGCTGCATCCGCTGGCGGAGTTGACGGTTAATTGCACGGATTGGAGTTCTGATCCCAGCTCGTCAGCCAGTCCAGATATCACCAACAACTCATTGCTTATCAATCGTGGACCCATGACGGATGGGGTCGTAAAGCTGATGACTGGCGCGATGGAGTCTTTGATCCAGCTGTGGGATAGCCAAGTGATTTTGGGTAGACCTTGAGCATCCAAAACTTCTGCGGTGATACAAAGGATTTTCGCACCATCGGTGCCTACAGAACTGTTGATGACAAAACCAGGAGCTTTGGTATCTGAAAGGCTAATTTCGTTACAAGAGCTGGTGCCCAGCGCATACTGAAATCCAACCAGGTTTTCCCCACTTAGCGTCACAGAGAGAACCTCTTGCGACGAATAGGCCTCGGGTAAGCCAGCCAATTTTAATCCTGAACTGCTGATAACGACGCCAGAGGCAATGATGGATTGCTCGGGTTGGGCTGAGGGATTAGGGGCCCCCGTATTCGTATCCGTTATTGCGGAGGGTATCGCAGGACTAGCGCCCTTTTCGCCAGAGCTGGACATTTGTATGACCAAAAACACCATTCCCGAGAGAACCCCAAGAAACTTAAAAGGAATGGATTTTCTTACACACATAGTTGCATCCTGTCTTTCAGACAATCGCTGGGCTGTTTCATACAGTAACCATCACGGTAGAAGGCCACTGAAAGTTTAGGCTGCCAGGCCTAGGCTCCTTGTCTTTGTCGGTAATCTGCTGAATTTGTTAAGCTAATGCTCTTCTAGGGGGAGGCAAAGATCGCCGGATTTAATCGGCATTATGCTGGCTTGAGCGGAGGGAGTCGGTCAGGGGGAGGAATTTCCACCTGCCAGCCTTGGAACAAGGCTTAAGATAGGGGTGCTTCGAAAAAAGAGCCATCGGGCAGGGGTAAACCAGCCGCAAGTGCCCGCAAGATATCCTCTATCTTTGCTTCCGTGACGCATGCGTACCAGGCTCCTTGGGGATAAACCACCAGGATGGGACCACTGCGACAAAAGCGCAGACAAGTCGTCTTGCTGCGGTTCAGAACGATGCCGGTTTTCGCAAGGCTCCCGCATGCTTTTTTGAGGTGCTCCCAAAGACGCAAGCCATCCGCTGCATCACAGCATTTCTCACCGGCACAAAAAAGAATATGTGCTTTTGCCTTTGACAGGCCTAGACGTTTGGCAATTTCTCTTAGCTCTTGCTCTTCAGGTTCGCCAAAAATTTTATCCGTGGGATTGGTTTCGGCAGGCATAACTAAAGACCTCTTTACTGATTCCGTTTCCTGAGTCAATTGTGATATTGGCTATCTCCAGCATCTCCGTCAAGCCGAGATTCTTGACAGGACCTTTAAGGAGTTAGGCATGGCTCAAAGCAACCAGGATTGGCGCGACGTCGTAACTTTCATATCTGGCAAAAGGCACGTTATTTGGGATTGGAATGGGACCCTGCTTGACGATGTGGAGGCTTGCGTTGCCAGTGTAAATTCGATTTTGGTTGAATATGAACTTCCCACGGTGGATGTCGAGACCTACCGAGAAAAATTCGGTTTCCCTGTGCGGGACTACTATAGAAGCCTGGGATTTCCCTCCGATCATGAGACCTTTGCCAAAGTTTCAGACGTGTTTATCAAGCGTTTTGATCATTTCCGTCAGTTTGCGAGTTTGCATCCGAATCAATGGTTGCTGCTGCAAGAAATGGCAAAACGTGGCATTCGCCATAGCGTCTTGTCAGCTTCGGATCAAAATCATCTCAAGGTTCAGCTGCAAGATTATGGAGTTCTAAAGCACTTTGATTTTACTTTTGGCATTCAAGATCATTATGCGGGTGGTAAAATTCATCGGGGAAGAGAATTAGTGGAACAACTGCAGGTAGACGTGAAGGATTTGCTACTCATCGGCGACACCAATCATGACCTAGAAGTTGGGGACGCCTTGGGGGTCGATGTGCTATTGATTGCGCATGGACATCAGAGTGTTAGTAGGCTGCGGGATGTTCACCATCTCGTGCTTGCGGACCTTGATCTACATTGCCTGTTGGAGGCGATGAGCGCTGGCTGACGAGTTTATATCTATCTGTGCGCTCTTACATTTCCACAACAGTGCCAATTTCAATCGCTTGGTTGGCGGGAATTTTGAAATAGTCTGTCGCTCGTTGGGCATTGCGGGACATAAAGGCAAAAAGATGCTCGCGCCATATAGCCATCCCGGGATTGTCGGTGGCGATCAAAGTCTCACGCCCTAGGAAAAAAGTGACTCGATGCTTATCAATTTTTACACCTTCTT
>JBIKVD010000329.1:0-4795 GCA_044357055.1 Oligoflexales bacterium
AGGGGAGACTGCAGCTTGGAAGCGTCGGCAAATTCGCGATTTTCATCAAGGTGGGACCCAGCGCTAAGGTGCTCGAGAATTCCGAAACAGTTCCTTTGGGAAGGCCTGGACTCCGAATGGCGAGTGGTACCCGAATCTCATCATTTAATAGTGTTGCCCCATGATCGAAGAAAGCGCCTGTCATAGGATCATCAAGGAGATTGTCCCTCAAGTTAATCGCCTGGTGCTGATCGCCATGATCTGAGGTAACGACTATGGTGGTGTCATCAAAGAGCCGAAGGTCTCTTAATTCTTTGAACAAGAGGCCCAAAACGCGATCCGTATAGTGAACTTCACCTTGATACAGCCATTTCATCACATCGCTGTAGTCTCTTAAATGTTTCCACCCAGGAAAGGTTTGCACGAGATCACTTAAGGGGGCTCTATAAGGGGCGTGGGGAGCATTTAGGTGTATATATAGAAAAAATCTCTTGTCGTAGTTGCTGCGCAGCCACCTCACGGATTCAAGGATGGAAGTTTTGTTTTCGTATCCTTCTTGTTCAAGGCTGTAGAAGTTCCTAAACCCATGGTTGATCCCCCCGCCTAAGATTTCCGAGGTGACCGAAATGCTACCGATCATCGTGGTCTCAAAGCCACCACGCGTGAAGACTTCTGGAAAACTGGGGATATGCTGTTGATAATAGGCTTCACGGACGGGTGGAGAGATGCCATAAGCAAAGGCTATGGATTCAATATCGCTGGGTTTGCGACAACTGAGGAGTGCGTTGGTTGAGGGGCTTGTCATATTGCCCGGAGCAAGCGCGTTAGTAAATTGCAAGGACTTGGCGAAAAAATCGTCCATGTTGGGGGCGAAACCCTGCGAACGGGAGTCGTGTCTTAAAGTATCGATATTCACGATGATGAAATTATTCTTCGCATCGGGACTTGAAATATAGAGGGTGGGTTCCCCGACAAGGCAATAGGCACCGCGCTCGCCCTCGCAGGTGATATCGATAGTATCACTAGATTGTAGGATTAGGTCTTTGCTAATGGTTAGCCATTTTGAAAGTGGCGTGCTCGATTCTACCTGGGTGAAGCGCTCAACAAGTCGATACCAAGCGAGCTTCGTGTCTTTAGGTGCTTTAATGGCATCCAAGCGATTCAGAGAAATAGGCTTATCGTTATGAGAAATTTGCACGCTGTTGTTGCTCGTGGTGGCCGTAGCAACCATTTGGAGTTGAAAAACGCCATCGACCTTCGGCTGAATCGATAGAGAAACCCCCGTCGGGAGAAGAATGACATCCCTACCTTCCAATCGCTCAGGGTAGGTCCCCTCTGACAAGAACAGCTGATAGATTGATGAAAATCGCTCTGATTTCGCGATCACTCGCGCTAGATTCAAGTTTAGGAATCGATCGAGCTCTGCCTCATATTTTTCGAAGGTGATACTTATTTGATGTGACCATTGATTTAGAAAAAGCCCTTGATGGAGGACGAATCTGCTGTGGGAAAAGGCAGCCTGCGCCTCGGGCATCGTGATTCTTTGGTCATCGACGTGGATCCATCGCGCGTAAGCGAGCAGTATCAGGACAAACGAAATTGCGCCTAGGAAGAAAGCCCGCTGCACAAATTTCTTAACGGCATTAAACAATGAAAGTTTCCTTTACTCATGGTTCTATGGTTTCACGATATATTCGTCTGCAATTCTCGACGCGGGTTCTAAGCGACTGATTTCAAGCCAAAAAAGTTTCTTCATGTCTGATAGTTCTGTTGGATGACTCTCAGCCAAGTTCTGCAAATTATCTGGGTCGGAGCTCTGGTCATAGAGATACCAGTGCACTTGATTCTTCCCCGGTTGATAGATGAGTTTCCAAGGCCCATAAACGAGGGCTCGATGTTTTGCTGCAACGAGGACATTTTCGAAAATGGGATTTAAAACGATCTCTTGTTCCCTGCCGACTCCGTATTGCAGCAATTGGCTCACTCCCGGATAGGTCAAGCGATCGTCTTGATAGAACCCCCCATCGCTCTGCGAAAACCAAATGCCGGTTTCGCTGTACGCAGTTAAATTGGGAGATATTTGGTTTGGCTGAGCGAGGTAGTTCAACCAATTGTGGCCGGAACCAAGGGCGCTTTGTATCGAGGGTTCGGGAATATTCGCCGCAGCAATGGCGATGATGGTCGAACCAATGTCAATGCTTCGACTTACCTCCGGAATATTTTTTACGCTCGGCGTGGGTAGCGTGTTTGGGAGTTTTAATACCCAAGGAACTTGGGTGACATAGGAACCAAAAAGGTGTTCGCCATGTCCATGCCTTTTCGCTCGATCAAAAAGCTCCTCGCCATGGTCGGCGGTTAGAAGGATGGTGCTTTCATCCCAGGTGCCCTCGTCCTTCAGCGTTTGGAAAAAAGTTTCTAAACTCCGGTCGATGCTTCGAAGTGAACCCCTATATAAGGCCTTTATCTGTTGGATATCAGGCTCCTCTGTTTTTTCTCCTCCGCGATAAATAGAAGGATTTTTCAAGAAACGGTGGGGCCCTCGATAGGAACTGTCAGTATACGTGAGATAATCAGGATGGGGGCTTGCATAGGGGAAATGTGCTGTGGAAAAGAATAGGGTAATAAACTGCATTTGTTCTGGTTCTAAGACTGCCAAGATTTGCTTCGTGAGGTTTTTTGGCTCTGCATAGGCGGGCAAGGTCAGAAGGTCAGGAAACCAAGAGCGCGGGCTTGCCAGAAGAAAGGGCAGAGTAAAGAGATTTTTGCTGTAGATTCCGCTTCGGATAACGGTTTTCATATTGAGGGTCGGTGCGATAATCCGGTCAAACCCAAGGGGGATTCGTGGGAAAATATCACCGGCAAAATCGGATAGGACGATACTTTGGTAGCCTATTTCCTTCAGTCGTTTTGGAAGGGTCATAAACTCGACATTTTTTGCCATATGGGATGGAAACATATGGCGGATCCCATTCTCGGGAGCATAAGTTCCAGTGAAAATCTCCGTCCATGATGGAAAAGTTCTTGGGAGGCCGACATGGTGATTGTCAAAACTGACAGTGTGGGTGTCTTTCATGAGGTGCTGGAAAACTCCGGGAAGGTACTGTGGGTCCAAATGATCCTTCCGAAGGGAATCAATGGCAATGAGGAGGATTTTTGGCTTTGTGCTTTTTGTCCAGGCAATGGCAGGGATGGAAAGTGCAGCAAGGTAGACGGCTATGGGCAAAAGCATAAGAATCAACCCATAGAGTGCGCCGCGTTTGCTGACTAAAAGCCACACCCACGCGCTCAACCAGAAGTAAATACCGGCCCACAGGATGATGCTGGGGGACAAAAATTTGGCGACAAAAAGCAAGGCCGATTGAAGGCTTGGGGACCAATTTGCCGTGAAAAGTGCTGGATACGATAGAGTGAAGTAAAAGAATGGAATGCAAGCAATCCCAAAGGTCCATAGGGCAAGAAACTCTTTGCGGATTTTCCCGTGTTGCGCCACCCATCGATGATTGCAAAGCAGCAGTATGAAACAGCCCGTCATAAGAAAGATCATCTTTGAAATTTCTAAGATTGCCGTCGCAGGAGAAGTGCTGACCAGCTGTTGCACAATTTCGGGGGAGGCATCCACGCCAATATAATTTTGGTTGCTATTCCAAAGAAGGGGAAGCAGGACGGAGCAGCTCGCGAGCAAGAAGCTCAAGGCCAGCAGACCTACGAAGGAGAAGGGTTTCGGTCTATGAGATAAGAGCATAGCGGCACACAAGATGGAAATTTTGATTGCGAGGGCATTTCATCCTTAGCTCACGGGGATTGCAAATGGAAAATCACGGTTTGTTGAATAATTTCACAGATGACATATACTAAAATTCTATCGATCCAACGGAGTAATCGAATGACTACATTGGCGTTTTTATCTGCACTGCCCTGGTTGGTTTCCCTTTTTTTAAGTCTGGGGGTCCTTTTAGTCCTTGGTTTCCTCAGAATGTCTCTTCTTGCTTGGACGATAAGTATTGTGATCCTTCTTGTAGGGTGGGGAGCGCCTCTTTGGCTGGTCTTGTCGGCGATCCTTATCCTTGGGTTTTTGAACGTCCCTGCGTTGCGCGCAAATTTGTTAAGTGGGCCCCTTATGGCCATGTTAGATCGGCTTGGGGTGATGCCCACGATTTCCGAAACGGAACGGGTGGCCTTAGAAGCGGGGACCACCTGGGTTGATGCAGAGCTATTTTCGGGTTCTCCAAATTTTTCCAAGATTCTCTCAGAGCCTTACCCGAGCTTAACTCCCGAGGAGCAAGCCTTTGTGGATGGCCCGGTTCAAGAGCTTTGTGCCATGATCGATGAGTGGGAGGTGTTCCGCCAGAAGGATTTGTCGCCCGCGACCTGGGACTTCATGAAGAGTCAAAAGTTCTTTGGCTTGCATATCCCCAAAAGGTACGGCGGCTTAGAGTTTTCTGCTCTGGCTCACAGTGCCATTGTGGCAAAGATAGGTTCGAGATCCATAGCAGCTACAACCACCGTGATGGTGCCCAACTCCTTAGGGCCCGCCGAACTGTTGCTCCACTACGGAACTGAAAAGCAAAAAGACTATTATCTACCCCGTCTGGCTATCGGCGAGGAGGTTCCTTGCTTTGCTCTGACGGAGCCAAAAGCTGGCTCTGATGCGGGATCGATGCAATCAGAAGCTCTAGTTTTTCGTGGTGAGGATGGTCAAATCTACCTCCGACTTAATTTTGAGAAGCGTTATATCACCCTTGCAGCCGTTGCGACCCTTGTAGGCCTCGCCGTCAACCTTCGGGATCCCGACAACTTGCTGGGTAAAGGCCCCAAT
>JBIKVD010000203.1:0-7976 GCA_044357055.1 Oligoflexales bacterium
TGTGTTCTCGTGCCGAGAGACACTCCTGGTGTCGACCTCAGCATGCGACACAATCCCATGGGCATCCCTTTTTTCAACTGCCCCATTCGCGGCGTCAATGTGATTGTCTCGATTGATCAAATCATCGGTGGTGTCCAAGGCGCAGGTCAGGGCTGGCGGATGTTAATGGAGAGCCTGGCGGAAGGTCGGGCTATCAGTTTGCCGGCTATGTCTACCGGTGGCGTGAAATATGCGGCGCGCGTGGTTAGCTCCTATGCTGCGGTGCGAAAACAATTCGGGGTTTCGATCGACAAGTTGGAGGGGGTGCAAGAGGTTATTGGCAGGATCGGCGCACAATCGTATATGATGGAAGCTATGCGGATTTTCACCGCGGGAGCTGTGGATAGTGGCCTCAAACCTGCCGTCATTTCCGCAATTGCCAAGTATCATTCGACAGAAACCTTGCGTCGCGTCTTCAATGACGCGATGGACATTCTAGGTGGTGCAGGAATTTCCCGAGGGCCCAGCAATTTGCTGGGGAATGGCTATATATCTCTTCCTATTGGCATCACTGTTGAGGGAGCCAATATTCTCACCCGGACGATGATTATCTTTGGACAGGGTGCCTTGCGCTGTCACCCCTGCGCCTATCACGAGCTCAAAGCCTTAAATGATAAGAACGTCACCGCTTTTGATCGCGCCTTTTTCAGTCACCTTGGATTTGTCGTTCAGAATTTTTGCCGCGGAATCCTGCTGAGTTTAACCAGGGGGCATCTGGCCTCCGTACCGCCCAACTCAGGGCCACTTAAGCGTTACTTTCAGAAACTGTCGTGGAGTTCAGCGGTTTATGCCTTCATGAGTGATTTAGCGATGGGAACCTTGGGTGGGGGCCTAAAGCAGAAGGAGCGCCTGACCGGAAGGTATGCGGACATTTTGTCTTGGATGTATATTGCCTCAGCCGTAGCTAGGCGTTTTATTGCTGAGGGCCAAAATAAAGAGCATTTGCCCTTCGTTCGTTGGTGCATGGATCATGCCCTCCTGCAAATTCAGCATGGTTTTGATGGTATTTTTCGTAACTTTATCGTCCCCATACCAGGCGTGGGCGGTTTTTTGCGATGGATCATTGCGCCCTGGTCTCACTTTAATTCGTTAGGATCTGGCCCGAATGATAAGGATGTGGAAGCCATTGCTAAAGCCATGGCGCGGCCAGGGCCCTTGCGAGACCTTGTCAGTAGCGGCGTGTTTCTACCTACAGTGTCAAGTGAGAGGATGGCTGTTTTTGAACTGGCCTTTTCTAAGGTGATTGAGTCAGAGGCCTTGGCCAAAAAAATCCGCCAGGCGGTCAAAGATAAAAAAATTGAAAAGAAAATCCCCTCTCAACAGCAAATTGCCAAGGCCGTAGATCTGGGCGTCTTGACCGCCAAAGAGGCAGAGACCATGCAAGAGGCAGAGAGGCTTCGTGATGAGGTGATCCGTGTGGATTCCTTTAAGCTAACCGAGTACACGCCCAATCTCTTAGAGAGCCGCTCTTAGTATTTTCCGTTAAATATAAGGCAGCTCGTTATGGAAGTGCCCTTACACGGGCTTACGACGCAAGGCAACTAATAAGCGCCTTAAAACCGTCGCGGGAAATATCTTGGCCCAGTAGCTTATGCTTCATTAAGTCAAGAGCCTCATACCGCGTTCGCTTTTTCTGGTAACTGCGGCTTGAAGTAAGGGCATCAAAAATATCTGCAATGGTTGCCAATTTGACTTCCATCAAAAGGCTCTTGTCGTCCAGGCCGTCGGGGTATCCAGTGCCATTAACTCGTTCATGATGATGAAGAATGATTTCTCTGGGCACATGACCAAGCAGGCTGTCCGTAACCTCATCCAAGCCCTTTTTGGGATGGGAGCGCATTTGCTGCCACTCTTCTTCCGTCAGGGCGCCGGCTTTATTAATGATTTCTAATCCGACAAACTTCTTGCCGACATCATGCATTAGGCCCCCCATAGCTATATCGACCAGCTGCTGATGCTGATCCAGGCCCATCTGGATGGCCATGGCCGTGGTATAGCTCGCTACTCTCGCGCTATGATAATAGGTATAGAGATCGTGATTCCCTAGTCCAGAGAGCTGTTTAATGCAGTGACGATCTTCTCGCAAACACTCAACCAAAGACTCGGCGATTTCTCTGGATTTCCCAACCACGGCGGCGGTGATTTCTCCACCATACAGGCACTTTACAAATTGCATGCCGATCTGCTCAATCGAGTGGATCCTTTCGGGCGGGGCCAGATCGCGCTCAATGCGTGGCAAAGCAGCAATGTTCTTGTAGGCGCGCGCGAGGGGAAGGTCATGAGGGTGCAAGAATAGGGAAGAGTGCCCAGTTTTCAATAAACTGGTTAACTCATCGCGATTCCATTTATAGCCCGCGCCGCTATACAAAATCAGGTGTCTCTCGAGGGCTATAAAAAGGTCGAAGTCGGTCACCGAGTTATCAACTAGTTCACCGATCTGAAATGGGACCAAATTCTGCACTTGTCCTAGATGTGTCAATTTTTCCATACATTTACCCACTTGTTCGTCGTCCAGATCCAGAAGGGTGTTTCGGAGTATCGGGAGTCTCTCTTAAGCGACCGCAGCCAATTAAGCAGTAAATATAAACATTCCAGTGCGTTAGAAGGATGTGCGATCGCGCTGACAATCGCCCAGCAGGTGCCACGCCGCCCTGAAATGGGTGATGGCCTAGCAAAAACAAGGCAAATCCAGTAAAAGTACGATTCCGCGAACAAATATATTTGACAGCCATCCGCAGGCTAAGGTAGATTGCGCAGCTCTGGGTATGCCTGCGACGAGCAAGCCAATGCCGACTATGTAACAGCTTAGAAAGTGACTTGATTCTCGCATTTGAGAAACGCCATTTCATCGAAGCTTTCATGTCAGACTTTGGCCTACACTCGCTTCAGCATCATCTCAGTAAAAATAGAAAAATGAATCGTGGCTCTTTACAGAACCAAATCTGTTTAGGGTTTTGAGTGTATCAATAGGCTCTGTTACTTTAGAAATATAGTAGGGAATCTCGATGGAAAGTCAAAAAATCAGAATTAAGCTGTGTGGCTATGATCACCGATTGATCGATCAGTCCACCGCGGACATCGTAGAACGGGCCAAGCGTACGGGCGCTCATGTTGCTGGACCGATCCCCTTGCCTACGAAGATCAACCGCTATACGGTTCTTCGTTCGCCCCACGTTGACAAGAAGTCTCGTGAACAATTTGAAGTTCGGACTCATAAGAGAGTCTTGGATATATTGCAGCCCAAGCAGCAAACGATTGATGCGCTCATGAAGTTGGACTTGGCTTCTGGTGTGGACGTCGAAATTAAATTGTATTGATTGGTTTTTGCGGGGTCTTGTCTGGAAATCATCGTTATTGCAAACAGCATTTCCTGAACCCTGACGAATAAATCGCAGACCCGAAACTAAAAGCATGTTCGGAACTAAATTAAGGTAGGTTTGAAGGAATGGCAGCACCAGGACTTATAGCGAAGAAAGTAGGGATGACCAGAGTAGTCGACCAGGACGGCCGTATGATTCCTGTCACACTTCTCGAGGTTCAGAATCAGAAGGTCACAAAACTTCTGACGCCGGAGCGCGATGGATATCATGCTCTTCAGGTGGGATACTTTGAGAAAAGAGAAAAACTGCTCACGAAAGCAGACGTCGGCCGGCTTCGTAAGGTTAATTTGACAGAAAACTTTGCGCGGTTTAAGGAGCTTCGTCTCCCCGCGGCTGTAGGCGAAGAGTTGCAGATTGGGACAACCTTGGACCTTAGCATATTTGACGGCGTCAAGGCTGTTGATGTGATCGGCATAACGAAAGGCCGTGGATTTCAAGGTGCGATCAAGCGCTGGGGCCATGCCATCGGGCGCATGACTCACGGGTCTCGTTTTCATCGTCGGCCAGGTTCCTTGGGTATGAGAACGACTCCTGGTCGAGTCTTCAAAGGAAAACATCAACCAGGTCAAATGGGTAATGTGCAGAGGACCGTGTTGAACGTTGCTCTTGTAGAAGTCAACAAGGACAGCAACTTGATAGCCATTAAAGGATCTGTGCCGGGGCATCGTGACGGCTATTTAATGGTTAGGCCTTCTATTAAGAGTTAATGCTGTAGCTTTAAGCTAAACGGGGAAATGGAAAATGGATTTAGACGTAAAAAATATTCAAGGTAAGTCGGTCGGCAAGATATCGGTTCCAGACGAAGTGTTTGCTGTTGAGCTAAATGAAGGTCTATTGCATGACGTCATCAAAGCTTATCGCGCCAACCGTCGACAGGGAACTCATGCTACGAAGACGAGGTCCTTTGTTTCTGGTACCGGCAAAAAGCCCTTTAAGCAAAAGGGATCAGGAGGAGCTCGTCAGGGTACACTGCGTGGGCCTCATCAACCCGGTGGTGCGGTCGTTCATGGACCTCAGCCGCGAGATTATACGCAAGAGTTGAACAAGAAAGCTAAAAAGCTGGCGGTGCGAGTGGCGCTATCAGACAAGGCTCGTCATGGAAAACTGATTGTTGTCGATGATTTTGCAATCAGTACTTACAGCACCAAGCAGGTTATCAAGCTCTTAGGGGTTTTTGATACAAAAAGCGCCCTCTTGGCTGATGAGCGCCGTGATGACTTTCTCTATCGTTCTGCTCGCAATATATACAAATCCGACTGCGTAAGCCCCTTGGAGCTTAATGCTGAAGATATTTTGCGTCATGACACCTTGATTGTGAGTCAGAATGCAGTGAAGATTTTGAACGCCAGATTTGTGGCAAGCGCGGAATAACGAGGAGTCTCCTGAAATGCAACCATTTGATGTTTTGCTCAAACCGATCGTATCCGAGAAATCTACAGATTTACGGGAAGCGGACGGGCGTTACACTTTCGAAGTTCATATGAAGGCTAACAAGCTTGATGTCAAACGAGCCATTAAGCAGTTATACAGTGTTGAGCCTGAATCAGTGCGTACGATGATTATTCGCGGTAAGACCAAGCGCCGTGGGGCAAAGGTCTATAAAGTCGGTAATTTCAAGAAGGCTATTGTTAAGTTGCCTGTTGGTGAAAAGTTACCGATTTTCGAAGATCAATAATAATAACTCACTAGTTTTGGGTGGATTAGATATATGGCACTGAAGATTTACAAACCGACCTCACCAGGGCAGCGTGGGCGCATTGGTATTGATTACGCAGACGTTGATAATGTTGAGCCGTTTGCTCCATTATGTATCGGCATGCGTGGTCCGGACGGCCGCAATAATATGGGTCGGATTACGACTCGCCATCAAGGTGGGGGCGTTCGTAAAAAGTATCGCATCATCGACTTTAAGCGAAGCAAGCGAGAAATTGAAGGCACGGTTGAGTACATCGAATATGACCCGAATCGTACGGCCTTTATTGCCCGGATTCTCTATAAGGATGGTGAGCGGAGATATATCCTCGCTCCTGCTGGATTGAAGAAGGGGCAGAAGGTTCTCGCAACGGTTGAAGGTGCAGACGTTTTTCCAGGGAATGCAATGCCTCTGGCGAAAGTTCCCGTCGGTACATCCGTTCATAACATAGAGATGCGCCCGGGTAAGGGTGGTCAGATGGCTCGAAGCGCAGGATCCCAAGCTCAATTGGTTGGCCGTTTGGATGGCTACGCTCAGCTCCGCATGCCAAGCGGAGAGATGCGTCGGGTTATGGAGTCTTGTTTTGCTACCATTGGTGTCGTGAGTAATAGTGATCATGCAAACACCGTTATTGGAAAGGCAGGTCGCGTACGTTGGAAGGGAATCAGACCAACGGTTCGCGGTGTGGCCATGAACCCAGTGGATCACCCACATGGTGGTGGTGAAGGTAGGACCTCGGGCGGTCGGCATCCGGTTAGTCCTTGGGCTCTGAAGACTAAGGGTAAGAAGACGAGGAAGAACAAGCGAACTCAGGTGAATATCATCAGAGGGCGCAGAGCGAAGTAAGGATTCTAGGGGTGCCCTGCCTATGTGGGGCGTACGTAAAGGGAGAGTAAGAGAGTGGCTCGTTCAATTAAAAAAGGTCCGTTTGTCGATAGTTACTTGTTCAAAAAGGCTGAGCAAGGCCACAAGGACAAGAAACCAATAAAGACTTGGAGCCGTCGGTCAACGATCGTTCCTGACTTTGTTGGTTTGACGTTTGCTGTTCATAACGGGAAGAAATTCGTTCCAGTTTATGTTACAGAGAACATGGTTGGACACAAGTTAGGCGAATTCGCTCCGACCCGTACCTACTTTGGGCACGGCGCGGATAAGAAAGGCGCCAAGAAGTAACGGTGCTGAGAAATATAGGCGCTAAGAAGTTAGAGCGGCCAGGTAAAGAGACGCGAAGAAATAGGGTGGATCTTCTGCTAGGGAAGCGAGGCCACCTCGGTTTTAGGCAAGTTTGAAAAGGGACAAGTGATGTCTGGAAAAAGTCAGTCAGATAAGACTCAAGCAAAGTTATACGGTATCAGAATAGGCCCGCGTAAGGCTCGACTGGTGGCTGATCTGATTCGTGGATTGCCCGTGCAATCTGCTTTGGATATTTTGAAGGTTACCAACAAGAAGGCCTCTCCAATCATCTCCAAGTTGATTCAGTCTGCGGTTGCCAATGCGACCCGTGAGTCAGCTGTCGATGTGGATCGCTTGGTGGTGTCAGAGATTTTCGTTGATGGTGGCATGGTACTCAAGCGATTTTTACCTAGGGCTCAGGGCCGTGCGACTGAAATCCGTAAGCGTTCATCACATATTACGGTCCGCTTGGCGGAAATTTAATATAAGGAAGGTTTGAAGGTGGGACAAAAAGTCAATCCAATCGGATTTCGAATCGGGTCTATTAAGACTTGGCCCTCTCGCTGGTATGCGAATAACCAAAATTATGCGAGCCTGCTTCAGGAAGACGTTCGCATTCGTAAATACATTGAAAAGAAGTTTGATGCTGCCGGTGTGTCCCGCGTGGAGATTGAACGAGCGGCGAAAAACCTCAAGGTGAATATCTATTCTTCTCGACCCGGTATCATCATCGGTAAGAAGGGTGCTGGCGCTGAGAGTTTAAAAGATGAGCTGCTCAAGAAGTGCAAGATCACTAGCGGTGAGCCCACCTTGAATGTATTCGAGATCAAAAAGCCTGATCTTGATGCCAAGTTGATTGCTGAGAGTGTTAAGCAGCAGCTGATTCGTCGAGTGTCCTTTCGTCGTGCGATGAAGAAAGCCATTACATCGGCGATGAAGGCTGGCGCAAAGGGCATTAAAGTTCAGTGCTCAGGTCGCTTGGGCGGCGCTGATATGTCTAGGGTTGAGCGTTACCATGAGGGTCGAGTGCCTTTGCATACGATTCGTGCGGACATTGATTACGGCCGTGCCGAGGCTTTGACGACCTACGGGTTGATCGGGGTTAAGGTTTGGGTCTTCCGCGGTGAGATTTTGGGTAAAGAGGTCTGATACGGCGCTTCAGGTAAGCTGCATGCCAGTGTTGGCTTTCAGTGTTGAGATGCTTGCAAGAATATAACGGTTTGAGGCGAATGAAATGTTAGCACCAAAGAAGATGAAGTTCCGCAAAGAGATGAAAGGCCGTAACCGCGGTCTTGCTCAGCGGGGAAGCAGTTTGGCGTTTGGGGAATACGGACTTGTTGCCATAGACAGGGGTAGAATTACCGCTCGTCAAATCGAGGCAGCTCGTATCGCGATGACAAGAAAAATCAAGCGCGGTGGGCAGGTGTGGATTAAGATTTTCCCTCATAAGCCCGTTACCAAAAAACCAGCCGAAGTGCGCATGGGTAGCGGTAAGGGCTCGGTCGATCGCTATGAGGCAGTCATTAAGCCAGGCCGCGTCCTATATGAGATGGCTGGCGTGGATATACAGACAGCTCGGGAAGCGCTTTCCCTCGCGGCTGCCAAACTTCCGATTAGGACAAAATTGGTCTTATTGGGAGAAGACCCTTGGGTACTTCCAAAGGCTGCTAAGCCAGCGGGCCCAGGAGCAG
>JBIKVD010000388.1:0-3812 GCA_044357055.1 Oligoflexales bacterium
CTGAGACCGTCTATAAGGAAATTATTGAAAAATTTCCCACGAGCCGCGAATCGGGTCGGGCCAAGGCCATGATTTCTATCCTCTGATTTTCTCGCGATGTACGGTAGTTGGAGTCGCTAGTCAAACCTTAATCCTGAAATGGTTTTAGCCTTGGAGTGTGTAAATGCAGTTATGGACGCCTAAGTCTCTCCATTCACTGCAATCGATGTTGCCAACGGCTTTATTGGGCTATGCTGTACCGGCTTTTCCCCTCGCGGTAGGTGTGGCCGCAGTCTTTGTCCTTGCAGCCCTTCCGTTGGGAGAAACATCTCTTTTTGCCCAAGATAGCCAAGCCAATTCCGGGGGAAAGCCCTTACCGGCGAAAAGTAAGGCTATGGAACCTTACATGCAGATAGATCCCGCCCAACAAGTCGTTTGGCCAAATCTGCGACGTCGAGCGGAAATGATTTCCCTGCAGCCTAACAACAATATTGTGAAACCTCTGGCGACCACCGATTTCGCCGGCTGGAGTTATTTTTCTGATATTTTGGTCGGTTCTTACAGCCCCGATTGGTTGGCTGGGTACTCTTTAGCTAGGCGAGAGTATGTCTGGTTCAGTTCGAGCAAAGGTGAGTTATCAGTGCCGCCCCAGGTTTTGGGAAGTTCCATGATCTTGGGTTTCAAGGATGGCGTTCTCCAGCGGATCGATCCTTTAACGGGGCGCGAATCTTGGACCATTTCCTTGGACAGTTACCCCAATCGCGCGATCACCATGGTTGGAAATGTTTTGCTGGTTTCTACGGCTTCGCAAATTCTTTATGCCATTGATTTTCAAACTGGTAAGACGGAGTGGTTGTACGACGCGGGATTTCCTGAGAGCATTGTTCTTTCCTCCCAAAGCGCACCTATCTCCCACGCCGGAGTCATCTATTTTGGTGTTCACTCTGGCGAACTTGTGGCCATTGATGCTAAGTCAGGAGCTGAACTTTGGCGCTTTTCCCCAGCCTATAGTGAGTCACGTTTCAAGGACGTGGTGGGGGAGCTAGCTGTCGTAGGTAATGTCCTCGTTATGTCACGATATGACGGATTTGTTGGTGGCCTTCGCCTCGCGGAAAGTGCCAGCAAAGTTGAGGTCATTTGGAAGCATCAGCTCAGCTCTATTACGACTTCCTTGGTTCGCGATGGTCGATATTTTGTCAGCACTTCTACTGGCGAAGTCATGGCTTTTGATGCTCAGTCGGGCAATCGATTTTGGAAGGTGCAGATTGGTGAATCTGCTGGACGTATGGCCGCTGACGAAACCAATCTGTTTATTGCAGGTAATACTGGGATGGTAGCGGCTATTCAAATGCGCGACGGTCAAGTTGAATGGTATGACCAATTGGATGCCAAATTATCAGCGCCGCCACTCTTGCATGAGGATCGCGTGTATTTTTTCACCGGTCTCAAGAACATTTATTCCTATCGGCTCAGCAAAGGTCTGGTCGCCCTTTAAGTTTAAGGTTTTCCACAATTTTTTTCACATCTTGAGCTCGATTGTTGTGACAAACTAAGATGGCATCTTCTTCGACAACGACGATGACATTTTCGAGTCCTAAAACGGCGATCAGTTGTTTTGTGGCGGTATTGATGGAACAGGACCGCGAATCAAGGATCACAACATCACCGTCAATATAGTTATTATTTTCGTCGGTACCAAAGCAGTCACCGAGCGAAGACCAGCTCCCAACATCATACCAGGCAAATTTTCCGACGACGGCACTGATCCGCTGGGACTTTTCCAAAATCGCATGGTCAATCGATAACTGTGGTAGAGAACGGTAAATGTCCCCCAAAGCTGCCATCTTATTGAAGTCAGGCCCTTGTCCCATCAGCCTTTGATAGAAAGCGGTGTACTGGGGTGCGTAGGACTGAAGCTCCTTCATCATAGTTGAGGTTTGCCAAACAAAAAGACCACTATTCCAGAGGTGCTTTTTGCTGGCGACAAACTCTTGTGCTTTTTCGTGGTTGGGCTTTTCTACAAATCGTTCGACACGGAAAATATCTGGATAAACTTGCTCACCGACAGCCAAGTATCCGTAACCGGTTTCGGGTTTAAAAGGTTGGATGCCGATTAGAGTCAAAAACCCGTGTTTCGCGCTTTCAACGGCAAGCCTCAGCGTCGATAAGAAGACTTGAGAATCTTGAATGAGATGGTCGGCATGGAGAGAGACCAAAATGGGGTTGGATTCTTCGTTGGAACTATGGCTTGCCGCATCTTGATCGATCCATGCAGCGGCTATGGTCAAGGCAGCGGCAGTATTCTTTGCCTCGGGCTCGGCGAGAACATAGGCGACTTTCGTGCCTACAAGCTTGCGCGTGGCCTCAGCCTGATCTCGGTGCGTCACAATTAAGATTCGCTCAGCAGGAACCCAATCGCGAATGCGATCTAACGTTAACTCCAACATGGTTTGGTCTTGTTTCCCAAGCTTGCAAAGCTGCTTGGGGTGAGACTGCCTTGATCGTGGCCAAAAACGCGTGCCACTGCCGCCTGCTAAGACGACACAGTAAACATTTTCTGGCGCGATATTTTTCATACGAAAACTCCTAGGGGTACGTTTACACGCCACAACTGCTAGTGATTTTTGGCAGGCCAGGACTCTGTTCGCCCAGCCTCGCACATTTAGAATCGTCTAAGCTAGTTCTTATAAGCGAATTTATCGGGTCCTGCTATTGATCATTGGGTTGATGGCTTGTTGTTTGCAGCGGGCCGTCTTGAAGGGCGGAAACCGGGGGGTAAGCCGCCCTTTTTTTGTCCAAAATTTGGCCCGAGGGGCTTCATGTATCACTTGCAGGCTATTTAAAAAACCTTAAGGACCTAAATCCTGCAATAGTTTTGGCAATGGGTGCCCCTGGATCATCCTCTTATGCACGAATGCACCTATAGCAGCAAGATATCGCGGGCTAGTTGATTCGGTCGCCATAGCTTTGCTTAATTCAGCGCCATACGCTCTTAAGATATCTTGCTCCCTTGCCTCTGTTTGAGTTGCGGCCACACCATACCAAAAGCTTAGATGCATGGCTAAATAAGGAAATAAAATCGGGTTTGATTTCTGTTTGGCTGTGAAAGACGTCCAGTTTTCTAAAATATCTCCTATGTCCCCATTTACGGGTAGATTTAAGAGATTTCGCTGTTGCACGGCTATGTCGCCCTCAGAATCCTGCTGCCATCTTTGATAACTGGCTCGTAAGAGAGTGCGAAAACTTACAGGATCGAAAGGCGATTGAGTGATATTAAATTCTTCTTTTGCATTTTTCTCCAAGGATATCGTCACGAGGGCGTCCTGAGAAAAGAACTGATCGGGGTCGATCGCCTGGCCGCTATCGACTGCGATAAAGAGGTGCAAGACATTACGGCGATCATCCAATCCGGCAATGGAGAGAATGAAATTCTTGCCAGCGCTGAGGCCGTGCATGTCAAATTTTGCGAATTGCTCGTCGATGAGATTTGTGGTGGTACCCGTGTTTAAATCCCAAAGATAGACCCCATCCTTATATAGCGCACTGCCAGAGGCCGTAAAGACGACGGATTCACTGTTCGGATGCCAAGTAAATTCCTCGACGCGGTCATGGAGACTCACCATGATCGACTGCAGGTTCTTGCGGTCTCTGATCACAAGCTTTCTTGCCCCAGTGTCTCGGTTGATATAGAGCCTGGCTTGCCAATGGCCGTTAGGAGACAGAGCACCAAGCAAGAGGGATGGGTTGTATAAGGAAATTCCAGGTGTTGATGACGACTGCGATAAACCGCGGGGACTTTCGCGCAACAGGTTGGAAATAACAAAATCAGGAGG
>JBIKVD010000389.1:0-3807 GCA_044357055.1 Oligoflexales bacterium
CAATTTGGGATTGACGTCGTTGGTATGAAACTCAATGTTCCAGAATTCCTCAAAACCGAGAACGTCCCGATAGAAGGCTAACAAAGGCTGCAAGGTTTTCACATTGATGGTCACATGATCAATGCACTCATAGCCCGAGGGAGCCTGATATTTGCCGGGCATTTCATCCATCTCAAAACTGGGCGCAAAGCCCTGGTATTGACTGTCATCGATTAGGCGAAAAGAGACATCATCTAATGGGGTGGCAAAGGCAACTTGGCGGAAGGAACCATGTTGGTCTTTACTGATCTGGGGTTCAAAGTACAGAGTCGCTTTCTTTTCTTTTAAATACGCAACCGCTTGGTCAAAGGGTTGAGCCCGAAAGTTCAAGAAAGCGATGCCCTCTGGATGAAGCTGCAAGTACTTGGCCGCCACGGAATAGTCTTTTCTTGGGGAGCTTAAGATGAGGTTAATGGTGGGACCTGCGGTTAGGACCAGTCTTTCCATGCCATCTTGGTTTTGGGCTGCAGCACTGTTGCGGCCAATGACCTTGTAACCGAGAACCTTGGTATAGAAGGCAACAGCTCGATCGAGATTGGCGACATAATGTTCGTAGCTATGGTAGTTTTTTAAGGGTAATCGGCTCATGTTTCGGCTCCCAAAATTTTTTTGTACTTGGCCGCTTTGAAGGCTTAAACTCTTGCCCCACACAGTCCTGCTTAGGCCGCGAGAGTCGGGGGAGGCTATCATGAAAGGTCTCGGCCTTGTAAGGGAATTTGGCTGGATCTAGAGTCCTGGGTAATGCCTCCTTGTCAGCGGAGAGAAATCATCATAGAAATAGGTTTGAGGTTTAGCTCAAAGAATTTTTTTGTAGGGTAGGGCGTCATGAATTTAGTTTGGAAACGACCAGATGGGTTTATTGGTGCGACTCCTGAAGATTTTTTGGCGTATCCCATCGAGGATCAGTGTTCTCTCTGGTTACACAAGAAGGATCACGAGACCTATCCCTTTCGTCTTTCGGGTGGGTGGCAAGAGACAGAAGCGAGCATACGCCTTAACCGCCTGGTGAATTTGTTGCCCAGGCCGGACCGAGATTATGTGGATCATTTGCTGGCAAGTTTTCACCGTTCGATGTCAGAAGATCCCAAGGCCTACTGGCAAGAACAAGATCAGTGGCTTTCCGACCTGGTCGGATATATTAAGGGCGACCACTGGGAAATCGAGTTGGTAAAGCTCATTCTCAATAAATTGCGCAAAAGGCACGGCCGTGTGAAAGACGCTTTTTTGCTGGCTGCAGGTAAATAGCCTGAACCGCATAATGTCTTAACGTATAAGGCCTTAATGGCCTAAGTATCTGCGGACGGCGACAGCATACCCAACGCTTGCAGCCACTCGGGACTGGGATCGATCAGCTTGCGGGTTCGCATATCAAAAAAGCCCATAACAAATTGCGCTTCACAGCATAGCTGCTCGTCTTGATTGTAGAGCTGTTGCGCGAGGTGACCAATTTTGCCCTTGTAACTCGTAGCCTGCGTCTCAATCCTGACATGCTGGCGATTTAGCAGCTCTTGTCGGAACTTGAGCGTGACTTCCAAGATCACAGGGCCTTTCATGCGCTCCCGAACCGTTTCTAGACCATACCCGCGTTCGGTAATGAACTGCCAGCGGGCCTCCTCAAACAGTGTTAGGTAGACGGCATTATTTACGTGACCAAAGGTATCAAGATGATGCTCTCGGATCTGCATTTTGTAGGTGATTTTTTCGAATTTCAAAGTCGGCTTCCGTTATGCGAGTGTCTGTTTCCTAGACCAATGCTGGAGGCGATTCCAAGTCAAAGCCCGGATATTTGCTATGATAGAATAGCGGTACGGCTGCTTTAAGGCTATAAGGAAAAGGTTCGTGAGGGGCTCGCGACTTACTTGCAGTTTAAAGTCGTGTTCGCGTGCTTTTGCACCACGTTCGAACAGTCGAAGGTACCAGCACCAGATATGCTGAGCGTACTTTGGTTACCAGCGAGGGAACCGAAGATCATGCCAATGCTAGCGTTCTCAGCCACTTCGACGGTACCTTTCGTGAGATTACCCCGGCCCACAAATATAAATTGATCCAAACTTACACTGGTTGAAAGCTTGAAATGGGTTTGATTGCCGGCGGCGAAGACGCAAATGGATTTGAGCTTGAGACCCTCTTCGCCCACCAAGTCAAGAGTCAACTCAGTTTTATTACCTACAAGCTTGATTGCCAGGACGGACAGCGCGGCGATTTCCGGCATCGTCTTATTATTGACGATGACGATTTTATCAGACCCTTGACCACTTAAGCGACTGCAGGCCGCTAACTCTTTAGCGTTAGGTTCTGCCTCGGAGCCGCTTTCTTCATCAGACTTAATTTTCTTCTCACCAGCGGCTGCCGATTTTCCTTTGGATTGATTTTCTGCATCTACCTCTGTAGCGCCTGACTCACTTGCAGCCTCTTCGTCGTCCATAGCTGTTTGCAAGCCATCGAGGATCTCTTGAGCTTCCTCAGCATTGGTAACTGCCTCCGCATTGCCATCCCCCGCACTGTCGCCCCCGGCTTCTGCGTTGGTGGAAGCCGCCTCTGTCACCTTCAACTTGTAGTCATTTTCTCCACTGGTTTGAAAACTAGGACTTTGGTTGCTGTTGCAAGCAAAGGTCATAGCGAGCGCTATGAGGCTCCAACAAGATAGTTTTTTAGCGGTTGCGCGGGCCAGGCGCTCATTTTTTTCGATCTGAAAATGCATAGGGATTGTCCTTAGGTGAACTGGAGCAATACCTAACTCCTGCGAACGAAAAGATCCTATCGGCACAGAATCTCGGGTTCTTTAATATTTGACTAAATATGATAAAATTCGAGGTATTACTAGCTACATTGAGCTCAGGTTTGGCAGGACAGCATCGCCTCAAATAATAGTCCTTAACTCTTTGCGGCAAACGTCCGATAAGGGGTGTGCATAGGGGGGTTACGAAATGACCAATTTTTGGCTATTTGCTCTATTGGTTTTCTCTGCATGCGCGAAGGCCAACTTTAAAAATTCGCCTGCAACCCAAACTCCCTTGAGCGAGGGGGGTGAAGAGGATGGTATCGCACCCAGTGCTGGCGGTGATCAAGATGGCATCGGCAATGGCGGGACCACGCCAGGGGATATCCCTCCTGGGGGATCTTATCCGCCGGGAAGCAAAGAGCCTCCCATAGCCACGACGCCGCCTGAGGAAGATACCCCTGATGTCATTACCAATCCTCCCCCGGTTCCACCCAAAACCCCTGGCGAGATTTTCGTCCGTTGTGCCGATGGCTCGGACCAGGTTACCTATCCTATCTTTGCAAAAGCCTATGAATTTGGGCTGCAAGACATTTTCCCAGCGGAAAAAACCAGCACTTGGGCCCTGGCCAGTTTATACTTTGGTTTCAATCCCGAATTGGAGAAACCACCGGGAGAAGGGGTTGATTATGGCTCCCTGCCGCAGTCTATCGCCTCCTATGAATTGGTAAAATCCGCGATGTTTGGTCTCAAAGAGTTCAAGAGAGACAACAAAACCATGGATTTTTTGTTTAAGAACTTCCTTGAGGCCAAAATTGATGAGAATGTCGGCGGAAACACGCCAACGAAATTTAATTATCGCACAGAATTCTGTATGCAGAATTTTGATGTGTCCCAACGACGATGGGCCGGGGGATTCCCCGACACCAATGCCCACAATGCCTCGCAACTGAAGGAGTGGTTCACCATAAGAGCGGCTGCGGGTTTCGAAGTCCCTGCGGATGGCGAGTACAAATTTCTCCTGGCCAGTGATGATGGGAGTCTCTTTC
>JBIKVD010000390.1:0-3805 GCA_044357055.1 Oligoflexales bacterium
TGGAAAGGCCAAACACGAAAATCCCATTCGTGGCGCGAGAGCTGGAGACGAAAATTTTCCCGCCGCCAACTTTTACATCGCTTACGGGTGTGATGCCGGTCGTTAAAGCGGTAAAGCTTATGATGCCTGCCGGATTAGAAACATCGAGAATGCTGACACCTTCATTTCCAGCAGCTAAATAGGCGTAATTTCCAAATAGTGCAATAGAAGTAGATGATGGCCCCGTGATGAACCCTAATAGGTTTAGAGTTGTGGTATCAAAAATCTTCAGGCCAGTGGTATGAGCGACGTAGATCTGTCCTCCTTGAATCAGGACTCCTTTGACATTGAGGTCGGAAGCAAAAGTCCCTGCGAGGGTAGGTACTTCAGGATCAGCTATGCTATAAATCTTCACGCCATCGGTCCCTGCAGCTACATAAAGCGAGGTGCCGAATAACTGCAAATCATAGACGATTGCCAGGGGAATTGTGGTAACAAAGTTGGGGAATTCAGGATCAGAAACATCGACCACAGTGATTCCAGCAAAGTTGTCAGCTACAAACGCATAGTTCCCAGATTTTACTGTTTTGACAGCGGAACCTGGCTTGCCCCCGATCCATCGAATCAGCGAAGGAGCAGACAAAATATCGACTACCGCTAAGCCGTCCGATTGATCCGCCACATACATATGGTCATCGTATGCTACTACAGCTCGAGCGTAGCTACTTGGGAAAGAGCCCAAAAGACTGTGATCTGTATGATCGTAGATTTGAGTTCCTGAAGTTGCGCTGGCAACATAGATTTTGCCATTTAATAGTACTGATTGTTGCATCACAGAATTACCCAATGTTGCAATAAGAAAAGGTATGTTGATATTAGAAATATCGACGATCTTTAAACCAGCATTGGTGGCAACAAAGGCGCTATTTCCGCTTGATATGATGTCATTCGCGGAACTCGAAAGGTTTAGCTGTCCTTGGTTGGTGATACTCGGAATGTTACTAATGTCATAGGTTTTCAGAAGAGCGCCCACATTTATCAATAGGGAACTATTCGAAATCGCTAAAGCATTCACCCCGGTTGTGGAGGAAATAGGGGTGGTCACAAAGTTAGGATTATTCATATTTGTAGCATCGATGGTGGCGACGCCAAAAAGAGGATCCGCCGCAAAGACAAAATTCCCATAGAAAGCGACATCTTCAACGTATCCTGGATTGCCAATGGAACGAAGTGGCATTGCAACTGTATTTGTAAGCGTTGGATTGGTCGGTGTACTAATGTCTACAGCCTTGAGACCTGCATAGCCATCGGCAATCAGCAGTCGATTGGCGTCGTACTCCAAGATCTTGCGGGCGTAGTAGAATCCGTCTAAGGAACCTAGTAGAGCAGGTGAGGCCGGGTCTGCAAGACTGTAAATCAGCAACTTATTGTGATTGTCGACAGCATAGAGAAAGACCCCTGATTGGGAACGCGTCACCGTGCGATAGGCGCGGCCGATACCACTGACTTTGTTAGGGAGAGAAAATAATATAGATTGATAAGCTGAGATATTGTCAAACTGATCTTTGGCCAGGACATTGAAGTAGATTTTCGTCCCCAGTGGCAAACCTGTTTTTGTGATAGGGGGAGAAGTTCGGGACCAATCACTTAGCACCGAGGCGTTAGATGATTGCGCATCGGCGACATTCTGAATATTATTGGTCATAGAATAGACAACTTTGTAATCGATCAAGCCGTTCGGTTCCGATGCAGGGGACCATGATAGTGAAATGGAAGATTCAGTTTTGTAAGTTGAGTTAAGCAGCCCTGAATTCCCAGGACTAGGACCTATCCCGTCATGGTTCCAGCCGACAGAAGTCGCGTTCGCAGGGCTCTGCCAATTTCCTGCCTGGTCCCGACCTATGACACATAGTTTGGCGCTGGTGTCCGTGATCCCTCCTGTGGATGCAGTGATGTTGCTTGCCACAGCAAACTCTGCGCCATAATCTTGAGCTAAAACGCAGTTAGTTCCAGAAGACCCTCCCAACTTAAAGCGGTAGTGGCTAACGTCAGTGCCAGACACACTAACATTGATGTTCGTGGGACCACTCAAAATAGTGGGATGGCCTGCTACGGACGCAGTGGGTGCGATGCCATCGATCGCAATAGCGTGTTGATCACCCAGCGGGTTACCCGTAATACTGAGGGATGCGGGATTGCCAGCAAGATCATTCAGACTCTGAGATCCACCTAGGACGACCTGAGGGGTGGAAGCATGGACGCTTAGATCGGGAGAATTATCTCCTTCTTGAACAGTATATTGAAATTGGAGAGTGCTAGTCCCGCTTCCGGAAACATAGGTGGCCATGCGATCTATCGTTCCGGTTTCAAGTTGGAGTGATAGACCGCCATTGAAAGCTCCCAAATTAACGACTTCTGAGAAAGTTACTGAGATTGGCACAATTGTTCCGGCCGGATAGAGCCCATTGGCGAGAGTCGAAGTTACTGAAGTAATCTGCGGACTCAGCGTGTCAATCGTGAAGGCGAAGGGACTATTTGCAGCCGGAGTGACATTGCCAACAGCGTCAACTGCATGCAGACACAAAAAATAGGCCCCTGGAGAGAGGGTCGAGAGAGAATAACTGGTTGAAGTTAAGGTGGTATTTAAAGTGGGGGCTGCACAGGTGGACACCTGACTTAGTTTTAGGGAATATTGGGCAGCTCCCGCAGCAGCACTCCATTGAACGATAGGGGAAAGGATGTTGACATAAGGAGAAGGTGAGCTAAGGGAGAAGGATCCTGGCGGGGATCGGTCTACCACCCATTGAACCTTACTCGCGACAACTTGAATATTTTGGCCGCGGTCTTGACCCTGCAGGCACAGAGTCTTGGGGCCATCGGAAGTCATGGACAGAGTCAGTGGTGAGCTTGCTTGTTGCCACGCTCCGAAGGTAGCTTTCGCGCAGTCTGAATTGGCGGCATTGATGAAAACATAACGGTATGTCGCTACTCCTAGACCTGTGACGGAGCCTTGAATGGCCTCTAGAGCTGTCGTCGTGTTTACGGGTAGCCCGATAACCTCGGCAGTCAGGGCAAGGAATTTAGCAGCCTTGGACCATGGGGAAGAGCTCGTGCGACCCGTCTCATCAGTGCAAACAAAACGAGCCAAGCGTTCGTGTTGCGCTCCAGAATTTCCCTTGATGAGGAATTTAGTGTTTGCACCGACCTTTTCCACGAAATCCCAGGGTGCCGACATATCTGCGTCTACGAAAACATGGCATGAATAAGGTTCTTTCAGACCTTGCCCGTTTGCAGAAATAAAGGCAACTCGATCTTGTGCATCATAGCGAGGCTCATCAACAGTCCATACAATCTCCGGAAGAGTTTTTGCTGCTTCGACGGTAAGAATAGGGGAAGCAACCGATATTTCTTTTGCCTCAGTGATTTTTTTGGGGCTACTTGCTACCTGGTAGGAGCCAAAAAACTGGGCCTGAAAAATCGCCTTTCCATCTGAAATACTGAGCAATTCACTCGGGATGACCCCAAGGGAGTAGGCGCCATTTTCCCCGGACTTCTGGACTTTATAGATGACGGTGTACTCTAAATCATTGAACAACCTGAGGCTACTGGTGGTCAACGCAATTGACAGGGTAAAAGGCTGATTGAGCTCCACTTCTTCTGAGGCGGATACAACCACAGCGGGGCTCGCTAATGTGAGTTGTTGGTCTTGATCCAGGCCCAGTTCGGCGCTCAGAGTTTCACTGACAAGGGAAGCACCTTCTTGGACCGAAATCTCTGTGTCAATGGAGAAAGAGCCGGGCGGTACCGTAAGACTTGATCCGGAGAT
>JBIKVD010000391.1:0-3802 GCA_044357055.1 Oligoflexales bacterium
TCAAAGACGATCTCTCCGTTGCTTGGATTCGTGATAGTCACACGACCATCCTTCTTTTCATACTGCAGCTGGGCAAGCCTCTTGCTGCTAGAGAGCGTTTCCTGGAGAAACTGAAAATTGAACTTATCCAACTCTTTCGCAGTACTTTGCCAAGTTTCACTACCCGGGGTCTTACGATCTAATGACGCCTCTAACTCGTGAATCTGCCAATAGGCTGTGATATGTCGCCATGGTTCCTTAGGGCATCCTTGGCAGCGCATTTGTACGGGAAATACTGTGTCTGAGGGAAATCCCAAGGCCCACAATAACCTGGTAGCAAGAGTCTCTCCATAAACACCGACATTGATATTCTGCACGTCCTCACTGTCATACTTAACCTTTAGCTTCATGGATTTCGTCTCACCGGACTTGTTCTTGTACGAATACCTGCAGAAAAATTTGGGTGTCTTTCCACCTGGCTTGTTGTCTTTCCAGGGCGCTAGGTACTCGCAAGTCATCTGCTGATTAAAAGGAAACTCCCGATGGGATTTACGGTCCCAGTCTCCTTTTTCGCGCTCAAATTGCTTGGGACCGACTAATAAGGATCGCTCACCTCTTTGGGCGGGATGATCGTCGCTATAAGCCATGGCCCGACTGACGATTTCTCGTCGCCCAGCTTGGTCCGGACGGACAGCATCTTCATCAGCGAACTCCCGATGAGAGTCACTGACCTGCAAAGCCTGACTATTGGCCAGCTTCGAGCTTGCCTTGCAAGAAAAAGTTGTCCAAAGCAAAATAAAGATCACTCGTCTCATAGGCAAAAGGCTCCCTGGCTCACTAGAAATGTGTCTATCTTTTTGTCATTGGTTCTCAACCAGTTTACAGGGCAATCCTCGCACCAGGAAATTCCATCGTTTCTCAACATAGAAATTTAATCGTATCCTCCGGCTCACTTTGAATGGTTCAGGACCATGTGATAAACTGACCTTTTACCTCAGCGCATCTGACAGGTTCCGGAGAATCTTCCTATGGGATTAGCAATTCTTCCCCGTATTTCTTTTTTCATCCTGTTCGTTGGCACGAGCGCCTGCATCCATACGGAAGCCACTCTCGATGAGGCACCGTCCTTTCGGCTTGCCTTTGGTTCTTGCAACGATCAAAAGCGGAATCAAAGTTTCTGGCCAAATATCGCCAAATACCAGCCTAAGCTATGGATCTGGCTGGGAGATGTGATCTACGCGGATGACTTTTCTTTGGCAGACAGAGCCAAAGCCTATCAATCGGTCCGCAACCTAAAATCCTATCAAAGCATGATTGAAGATATTCCTGTTTTGGGGACCTGGGATGATCATGACTACGCCCATAACAATGCTGGCGCCGAGTATCCTCTAAAAGCCGGAAGTCAGCAGCTTTTCCTCGACTTTTTAAGCATCCCTCAAAACGATCCCTTGCGAAAACAACAAGGCCTCTATCGCAGCCATGTTATACGCGATGAAGGTCGCAGCCTTAAATTTGTGATCCTGGACCTCAGGTATTTCAAAGGTGAGAATCAAACGGAAACCGATCTACTGGGCGAACAACAATGGACCTGGTTAGAGGGGGAGCTAAAAGACCCAAACCCAGACCTCATCGTGCTTGTCTCAAGCATACAGGTCCTTACCAGTTTTGATCGCAAAGAGACCTGGGCCGCTTTCCCAAAAGCGAATCAGCGCCTGCTGCCGCTGTTAAATGAAGTCGTTAAACCATTGCTGGTCCTGAGCGGTGATCGACATTTCGCAGAATTTTCTCGCAGAACACTGCCATCTGGTAAGAATATTTACGAATTTACTTCTAGCGGCTTAACGCACCATACAACCAGAGCCAATGAAAACCAGTGGAGCCTTAAGGGCCCCTATTACGAGAGAAACTTTGGCTTAATCGACGTAACTTGGGACAGCACAGGACGGCCCAATGTCTGGATGCGGGCGGTCAATGCCGAAACAGGAAAACTAGTCGCGGAGCTGCGGGAGCTTCCTTAAGGCATCAAGCTTTCAGCAATGGAGCATTTCTTTCGATGCATTTAGTGATCAGAATATTTCAGATTTGAAGTCATCACTTCGACATCAACGATAGAATCCTTCGAATTTTTAACACCCTCATATTCCTGGGAAATATTTATCCTGACTCGACTCGCGCCTATTTGCTAAAAAACGCCAGTTTGGATTGCCTTTCTTGACTGACAACCCTCTGAAACAAAACTGCTAAATAGCAAAATTGATGCATGGCGCCAAATTTTTCTAAAGATTTCTGTTTTCAACGCCGAAAATCTCTATCAGTACATTTTAGGCGTCTTGATAAATTTTTTGAGAGTTCATGGGCTTAGTGTTGAATGCAAACTTAAAACATTGCCAAACATCGCGATTGGGGCGCCTGTCTTCGCGCCAATCCTCGGTGATGCTTACAATAATCATGGCAACGTTATTAAGCATGGCTTGTGGAAAAGCAAAGCTCGATGCCAAGATTGTGACGGTACCAGGGCATGATTTGGGTTTTTTTGTCCCAAATTTTACCGTTAATAATGGAAATCTATTTACTAATTCGCGTTTGATTAAAGTTGCCCTGACTGCGAATCGCGATCCCAAATTAGCGTTTCGCATGGGGCATTTTCAAGTAGATCCCACCATTCCCTTGACGGAAGAAAGTGCCGCTAGTGTATTGGAGGGTGAGTGTTTATTTTCGGATTGGCAGGAAAATCCTGAAGATCCAACCAGCCTAAGCTATGAATTGCCAGCAACATTGGCCCAAGGTGAATTAAAGATTTGCCTGCAAATTCGTCGCAATCCAGTTGATGACCCTTCCGCCGTTGGTAGGGAGAATATTGCCTTGGATGAAAGTGAGCCGCAGATCATATCGCTTATTGAACCCTTTGCCGGCCATCGGGTGAGTGCACCAAGCGAGGCTCTTCGATTAGCTGGTCTAGTAAGAGATCATGTCAGCGGAATAGATCAAATAGAGCTCTCCATTCAACATGAGAAATCACAGTTGTGTCTTAGCTCCACGTCTGGTGCAGGTTTCACGGCATCATGCCCACATTGGGTATCAGTGAATCATGAAGAGGAAGCATGGTCTTATAGTATCCCATCTTCCCTCATGACTAATGGTGACTACTATACAGTGGCAGCCTCTGCGATGGATAGAGCAAGCAATGTCGCCACCCAAGAAGATTTTTCTAGATTTCAGTGGCGCGTTACCGGTGACGTTAACAGCGATTTTATGATTAACGCTGGCGAACCCTTTACGAAGGATGAAGTAGTAGCGATAAACTTAGTGGATGATCAGTTCGTAAAGGACTATCGGATATCTCTCGGTTTAAGCTGTAACACCGGCAGTTGGACAACCTATGCAGGCAATGGTTTTGCTTATACCTTGTCGACAGCCAATGAAGCCAAGAATATCTGTCTGCAAACCAGAAACAGCGAAGGAGAGGAAAGTTTACCCGTTATTCATAGCGTCGTTCTGGATACCGCGGTTCCTGCGATTTCCTTTGCCACCATTCCTGCACAGTTGGGATCCATGGATATTGTTAACGGTAAGATCCTACTTACCGGTAGTAGCTCGGATCAGTTAAGTAGCGTTGATTCCACCTCGGTTTCTATTCAAAATGGTACAAATGCCAACGCCTGCCTTAATGCTGACATGACTGCATTCTCAGCTGCTTGTCCCTATTGGCACAATGTTAGTGACGAAGCTGGATCCTGGGAAATCGAATTATCAGGTAGCCTCCTAGTGCATTCAGATCAGTATCGCTTAAGCGGACGAGTCATCGATAAAGCTGGCAATGATA
>JBIKVD010000092.1:0-12649 GCA_044357055.1 Oligoflexales bacterium
CCCGATCAAAGCGCTGCAATGCGGGCTCTGATGCCAACGCAACGTTTTCTACGATTTTTTGCACTGCCATATCAATATTGGTATGGATTCGTAAACCTCGGTCCAAATCCTTAGCTGGAAGCAGGAGATCCATCTCTGCAAGCACAGCATCTACTATGTAAGGAGACTTAACACCCCGGGTTGGACTGTAAGGTTTCAAATGGTAGGTGGCGGCACGGGCTTTCTGCCATTGCTTCTTGTCAATAAAATCCAAGGCCAGCATGCGATCAAGAACATAATGAGCCCTCACCGTGGCCTTTGCTATATCAGCTGTCGGTGCGTGCAGGGAAGGAAGTTGAAATAGGCCAGCTATCATGGCTATCTCGTGCAGATCGAGTTCCCTAAGCTCCTTGCCAAAGTATCGCTCTGCGGCCGCCGCAACACCATAAGAGCCATTGCCCAGGAACATCCTATTGGCATAAATTTCCAAAATCTTCTCTTTGGAAATCGCTTTCTCCAATTTATAAGCCAAATAGATCTCTCGTAGCTTCCGGACAATGGTTTTTTCCTGTGACAAGGTCAAACGACGAACCACTTGCTGGGTTATGGTACTGCCACCTTGGCGATAGATATTTCTACTCTGAACTGCCGCTCGGACAGCCCGTGCAATCGCCTGCAAATCAAATCCCGGGTGAGAGAAGAATCTTTGATCTTCCGCTGCAATCATTGCCTGTCTCAGAGTTTGTGGAATATTCTCGAACGAGGCAAAGACGTGATGTTGGCGGTAGACCACCGCGATTTCTTCGCCACTGCCATCAAAAATCACGGTTCTATCAGGCTGCAAGTCGGTCAGAATCTTGGTAAGGTCTTCCTCGATCCCTACAAACACACTTTCCTCCACCAGCCACCAAGAAAATCCTAGTGCGAGGCAAGCGAGCAAGAAAAATGGCAGGATCAAGAGTTTGCTGATCTTGCGGAACAACGGGCGATTTTCAAGAGGTTTGTCGGCCTCACTTGAATGGTTTCTTTGGTAAGTGAAATAGTCGTGACCCATCGCAGCCTTTACATGTATACAAATGCCAATTGACACCCAAATTTACGGCAGAAATGTCGGACGAGCTTGTCCTAGATCTTATACCAACGACCACGTGGAGAGAAGTTACACAGATTGATGGGCAGGAATTGCCGATAGTGCGGACCGCAGTGCAGAATTAGCTTCCAGCCAAGTCAGAAGCGGGAATAAATTGCCCAGAACCTCTTTGCATGCCGTGATGAATAAACCAGAGTACCGCGTTAACGGCAGCAAGATCTTCGTTTGACGCCATTAATGGTGTCACCGTACTGGCCCGAGCTAAATCTCGAGATATCTGCCGACTTAGAACTCGAGGGACTTGCCACTCGTCGGTCTTGCCGGTCACCTTTTGTTGTCCTATGACACGACAATTAGCCACAGTATAAGTAACGATCTGTCCAGAGCCCTCCCCGTTCACAACGATGACGCCGTTTGTGTCCATAAGAGACTGAAGATGAGGCCAGTGTGGAACTCTCCGCAAATCCCAAACCAAAGCCAAGGACTCAGGCACGGAAACTGGGTTTCCGCCGAATGACTGGGATTTAGATTTTTTTGTTACCAAACTCCAAAGAATCCTCGGCCAAGTTAGGCTTAAAGCGCGACTCATAATGGGCACCAAGTCCGGGGAGAATTTCTGGGGGTTATGCCCATGTTTTAAAAGAACTTCGGAGATGGATTTGGCCCAGCCCTGAGCCCTTTTACGATCCGATATCGGTCCAAAGGCGGCGATCGTTCCGGCAACAATCGGTCCGACGTGAAAATAGCAGTGACCATCATCGTTTTGTACTACCAGCAGGGCTTCGACGGTGCGGCCGTGGAGTAGCGCGGGAGAAATGCCTTCCCGCACATGAACTTTGGTCTCTTCCAACATCGCTGCCAAGACATTCGGATAACGATCATATTGGATGTTGTTCGCAACAATAACGTGGCGGACTAAATTTTTGGGAATCTGGCGAAAATTAGCTAGCTTCTTAATCTCGGTTTGAAGACTTTGCGCTGAAGATGCAAAAATCATGCGCCGACGGCTATCAAAGACATAAAAGAGACCAGGACCATTGGGAATGTTCTGCATAGCAGAGCGTGGAACATCCCAGCCAACGCGCATGCTGGATTCAAAATCTCCTTGAAATCTAACCGCCTCAAGAATGGTGGAGATCCCTTTGCCCTGCAATAAATCACACAAGCGTTCAAACAGGACCTTTGTAGCTAAGGCATCTGCTTCGGCCCGGTGTTTGTCTCCCATATCTATCGCTAAGTGCTCCATCAAACCACTCAGAGATTTTTTAGGTGCTTCGGGAAGTAATTTTTGTGCTAGCAAATGGGTGCAGAGAAAAAAATTATCAAAATCAACTTTGCACACTTGCTGCGCGAAATATTTGATAAAATGCAAATCACCGACTGTATTGTGACTCACCACGATATGTTGACCAATAAAATCTATGATCTTGGGCATCACTTCGGCAATGACGGGTTGACCTTGCAACATCTTGTTATTGATCCCTGTCATCCGGCGCACGATGGGTGGCACAGGGATTTTTGGATCGATCAAACTATAAAAGTGATCGAGCAGCTGCCCGCCTTGAACCTTAGCGGCGTAAATTTCCGTAATACCGTTCTTTTGCGGATTACCCCCAGTGGTTTCGATATCAAAAACCACAAACACAGCATCAGCAAGGGACTGGCGCAAGGGCTCGCGAATATCGCCCTCATCTTCCGAGATTTGTGGTTTCCCACGGTTGCGTCTGGCCTGGTTGGCTACGGGAGACTTATGATTGCGTACCATATCGAGATTGATTCCTAAAATGAGAAGATTCCATGCTTCTTTTTACTTTCAAGGCCACTTCTGCTCGTGGCAAAGATAGCAAGAAGGAAAGCCCAACGATCCGCCACTCCCTTGAAGAGCGTCTCCGTGACATTCCACACATTGCTGTAGGGGAAGATCATTGCCCGTTTTGTGCAAAAAACCCTGAATTTCTAATTGGTGATCCACTGGCGCAGCGCTTGCACCGGGACTCTGTGCCAACCAAGTCACCCCATGGCAGCGGAAGCAGCTCGGTTCAGATTTTAGACCGCCCTGCAAACCTTCACCATGACACAGACTACAATATCGCAAGGCGCGAGCCCCGCCAATGCCATGGTATACACCACCGTAGTTTTCCGTGTGCCCTCGAATTCCCGGATCAAAAGAAGCCGCCTCTGGTTTTGCGTCACAAGCAAAATCCAGAACGGCGATCATACCCATTAGAATCCATCTCAAATAGACGAAAATGGCAAAAACCTCTATACTTTATTCCATTGCCCTCATTTCTATCTTAACATAGACCTTTTCTGGAGCGCATACGTGTGTTCGCATTCATTTGCTGGCTTTACCTAATGGTCCGTTCCTTGTGTGGGCTCGCCACAACCCGGCCCTCAATGAAGCTCCTAGTCTGTGGAAACTTTCTTAGCTTTTTGGTGCTTAGACCTTGCCTAGCAACACCTCTCCTAGCCCTTAAGGAAGCGCAAGAATGCGCTGCTTGTCATAATGCAGGTCGGTCACAGAGACCTGTTCTGGAGCGGCGCTGCACCCTGGACTGCCAAGGGTGCCATATCGACCCCTCAGGGGGAGGGGCTCGTAACCAGTGGGGACAATATTATAGCCATGCGGCCTTAAATTTACTTTCCTTCTGGAAACCCGAAGACCCTCTAAAGGACGAAAGCTACTTTGACCTGCATGGTGACATGCGCGTGATCTCCGTGGAGGGTCAAGACCATAAAAATGTCTATCCCATGGCGGCCGAATTTACAGCTAGACTTCGTCCCATCATTCGCTATCTGCATCTTGTCTATACGCCGCAATTCCTGGGGCGAGTCGGCGACAAAAAGGTCTTTTCTGTGAGTCAGGATAGCCGACGATTTCGGCAGAAGTATGCCCTCATGATTGATGCCTTGCCGCTCAATCTCTTTGTTCGCTGGTTCCGCGGAACACCCACCTATGGCCTGCGCCGCCCCAATCACACCCTTTGGATTCGTCAACGCATTGGGTTAGACCAATACGCCGCAACTGATGCAATCGAAGTCGGTGGCACCCCTAACGTGCCATTTCTTAGATATTCGTACATGTTTGGCGATCCATGGGCGAAACCACATGAAAAGCAAGTGGGTAGCTCCTTTCATGGCGGATTTCGCGGAGTCACCGCAGCTTGGCATGTTAACACCAGCTGGTGGGATACACGCAGCAGTAGCCATCGCATCCAAATGGCAGCCTTGGGCGCTGGGCTTCACCATTGGGGCGTCCTCCTCTATGGGGAACGCAATTGGCGAAAGATTTCGGAAATTGACGAGCCAGTCATCCCTATTCCCAGCGATGCACGGCCTGCAAGTCGCAGCGGCGTGCAGCCCTCTTCCGTCATCAGCGACTATGAAATTGCTTATACAGCTCTACCCGGCACGATCCTCGGTTTCCATTATGAAACCCTCGAAGATATTTATGCCCAAGCTTTCAGAAACAGCGTGGTCGCGGATTTCCATTTGCTGCCCTTCTTACAATTTGAGATCTGGAGACGATTTGAGACGGGCGGTCGAGAATTCCAAGATACTCTGGGCATCTTGCATGCTTACTACGATTTTTAATACCACCGTCATAGTAGCGATCACTGACAATAGCGACCCACAAAAATAACGGCCCGCTCAGGCTGAGCGGGCCAGTCAATATGACGATACAAACTCGAGCTTAGTTTAAGAAGCAACCAGCCAATGCCTGACCGCGCCACCACTGATTATCTACAGCATTGATGAAGAAAGTTACATATCCGGGCTGGAAATTAGGGACGACAAAAGTCCACTGGCATGGTCCGTTTTGCTCTTCGCATGAAACATTATAAGGATCGGAATAAACTTGAGAACCATTCGCCAATACAACCCAAGTATAGGCCCTTGGTGCATCCACTTTGATATGTTTTGACCAAGAATCTTGATAAACAACTGAGAAGGACACCTGCCCATCAACCGATTGGGTGTTGCAGCTATTGAAACTAGGCTGATCGGGCACATTTACGACCACATCAACTTGAAAATCAGCTCTACAACCCTGATTGACCCAGATTTTTGAGCTGTAAAAGCCAAAACTAAATCCCATGATGCATGGTGCATCGCTTATTTGGCGCCAAGAGTTAACAGAAATAACCTGCGATCCAAGATCACATTCAGCAAATTGATGGCTTTGGCTCTCGCAACGTACGGACACAGATTCGATGCTATCCCTTGCCGACGCAGAAGATGCGATCAAGGTTAAGCATCCCAAAATGAATCCACTCACTAACTTTTTCATAAATTCCCCTTTTCTCAGATTTGATTGACCTAATGGACCCCCATTAGTCCGCTACCGTAGCACACCTGTGAAGGATGTGCCAAGCTCATTGCTGTACTCATAAGACTCGCTCTAGACATGATTTTTTCTATGAAAATTTCGGGACTTGCCCTCAATCGGGTAAAATTTCCATAGGATCACATAGAGGAGGCTCCTGGGTTAACAGGTCGAGTCAGTCGATTTGACATCAAAGCCTAGGGCAATGCCCAGACGATCACTTGGAGGCATCTTATGAATAGTTTGAAATTCCTTGAAAACAAACTGCAAAAAATCAGGTTGTATTTCAACGATACACAAATCTCCTATGCCGAAGCCTGGTTTTCGCCCATCTTCTCCAGCTGCATGGAAGGATACTCTGAGGAGTTAACCCAACATACGAAGCAGAGTATGCTGCTCGATTTCTTGGCGGTATGTGCCGATCTTTATCCTTGGCTTGATTCTCCTCTAGCAAAAGATGTCGTGGCTGACTTTATGTCCAGCAAATCCCATTGGTCCGAGGAAGTATGGCAAGCCTTTCTCGGTAAAGTTCACGGCGTTCTTCACCAAAAGAGCGAGGGCGACCAAACTCAGCTCGACGTATGGTTCTTAAAATTCTTGTTCTATGCGACATCCTCCGCCACAGTAGCTACGCAGGTAGAAAATAAATCCAATGTAGTGCTAGGACCACAGCATGTTTTACCATCCATTTCTCTTGGGAAAAGGTGGCAACAACGCTTGGACCAGAGTTTAAATATGCTGGATGCGGAAAATTCCCAGTGGGGCTTTGAAAAGGAAGTGCAATGGAGCAACGTGATTGCCCAAAGTCTGCAGGAAATAAGCGACGATAAGAAAGCGCCCCTAAAAATGAAACTGGGATTCGCTATCTTTCAGACGCTGCGGAAAGAGAATTTAGAATCCATGATGACAAATATTCAAGACCATCTGGCTATTTTGGAAGAGTTGGCAGTCATAAGATACCTGTCCAAGAAAGCTCCCCTGACATCACCTAATACCTTAGCTTTAGAGCAACTTGCAGCGGCGGGCTTAATCTTTGTAGACTCCCCAAGAGCCACGAGCCTCAAGCGGTGGGGAATCTCTGTTCTAGCGTACCCCTTTGTCGTTGATCACCTTATTGCTACCATGACCAGTGAGAATCAAGACCTGGGCCGAATCATTAATATGCCCGAAGCCTTGCAGGTACTCGTCCTTAAGCGTTTGCCACGGTCGAAATTGCCCTGGTTATATGAACAGTTGCAAGAGAACACGAATTCATTCACGCCCGGTGGGATTGATCTCGTGTTGCAGAAATTTGTTCAAGAAAAGTATCGACTCGATGAGCTACCGAATTTGTTAGTGGCACTCTTTTCTGATGTTCATCTGCCTGCAAAAAGACTGCTGATACTACAGCATCTTAGCTGGAACTTTCCCGAAAAAATGACTGATATCTCTCAATCACTCAAGAAGATGCAACAAGATCCTCTATTGAAAGGTAAGCTTGAGGAAATTTCACTGCGACAAAATCTATTGAACAGTCATTTAGATTCCCCCAAAAGCCGTTACCCTTCCCTTGATCCTTTTCCATTGCCCAGCATGCCTATCCGAGATACCTTGAGCTAAATTGAGACCTTTATTCGGTAGGCTCATGGAACTAGACAGCAACTTGTGCGCCCTACATCGTCAAAGAATTCTCTCATTTCTTGGGGGAGCGGGGCTGTATTCATGGAAAATCATGGATACCTGTCGTCTAGCAAACAACGGAATCCTACCTCTACCATCACCTCCTGATTTTCCATCCCCCCATCTAAAATCAGAGTTGGGAATTGCAGCCTTTGTTCCGGCGGCGGGAGCCGCGAGCCGATTCTATCAGCCCTTCCAGCGTTTGAAGCAAGATTTAGAAACAGCAAAAGAACCACGTCAGGTCTTGCACAGTTTTGTTGCGAGTTTTATTGCAAAGCCACTACCAAGTCATTTAGCGAATTTGCTGCAGAATTTTAGGCACAATAGAATCCAGGATTTGAACATAGATCCTATTTTGCGCCTACTTTTACCGATTCTCGAAGAACTGGTGGCACTGCCAAAAGCTCTTTACCCCTGCACCAGAGACGGCCAAAGTTTTCTGGAACTGAAACAGAAAGAACATCGCAAACTGCTGTTGCAGGCCGAAGTCTTCGTCGCTCCCATCGGAGAGAGTGACAAGTTTCGCGCTGCTCTTGCCGAAGATAGGCTGCCGAACCTCGTCTTCGAACAAGATGAAGGAATGTGTACCTATCGGTATGATCATCAGGGGCAAATTCTACAAGATGGACAAGGCAAGCCATCCATTGTTGCGGCAGGTCATGGTATGCTTTCGCGACTGTTTCCTGAAATTCGTAGGACTCTTCCGCACATCCACTCACTTTTTATCCGAAATATCGACAATATTGCGGGAATAGCGCCTGCAGTCCATGAGCTAACAGATCAATTTTTGCGTTGCTATGATTGGCTTTACGACGCGATGATGTCAATCCGTCAAAACCTGGAACAGAGTCACATAGAAGGCGCTGAAGTCATTGCGAGAAAAATTTGGGATTTTCTCCTTCCCCTGCAAGTCAACAGTCACTCCTCCTATTTGCTAGGATTGCAGAAAGAACTCTTCCATACCCCTGATAATATATTGGCAGAAGACCTGTCGACTTCGGAAGGAGCCAGGCAATTGAGGTCTTGTTTCGCTCGCCCCATCTGTTGGTCAGCTCAGGTTCCTAACACTGGCCAGGATCGAGGCGGAATACCGGTGTGGGCAGAAAATGACGGAAAGATAAGGAAAATCTGCCTGGAAGGCCCCCATATCTCTGCTTCGGATAGTCAGCTTTGGTTTGAAGAGCGAGCTGCGGTGACTCATTTCAATCCTGTCTTTGTGGTCGTGGAAATACAAAGCGATGCAAACTATTACTTATCGAGCGGTGAAGCGCCTTGGATTGTAGCGGAAAAATCCTATCGGGGAAGGACAGCCTATTATCATGAGACCGTTTTGTATGAGCTTATAGCCAATGCTGCTTTGTGCAATTTGGTCTTCATCGAAATGCCTCGCTCGGTGTTTTTGCCTATAAAGATGTTAGGTGACTTTGGCGACCATTGAGAGATTGATGGAAATGCAAATACGCATTTAGGCTAAATTGAAACTGCAATACAAATAGGCCTTAAAAAGAAAACTGCCTAGTTTCTGGCTCATAGGATCCAGAAACTAGGCAGGGAAAATAAATGAACGAAGTTAACTCAGGCCTTACAGCCCAAACTTCTTACCAGCGATTTCTACCGCCGCCGCCGCCGCCGCGATCATCGCGAGGAGCTTGTGGCTTGGCTTCGTTTACTGCTAAACGACGTCCGTCCAGTTCTTTGCCATCAAAACTCTGAATGGCTTCTTGTGCACCTTGATCTGTCGCCATTTCAACAAAAGCGAATCCCTTACTGCGACCAGTGTCCCGGTCCGTAATGATTTTCACGCTGTCTACGCCACCAGATTGGCTAAACATGTCCCTCAAGGTGTCTTCTGTTGTGTTGTAAGACAGGCCGCCTACATAAAGCTTCTTAACCATGATCGATCCTAAAAAAAGTTCCCGTCGCAATTCTTCGTAAATACTAAAATTCCCTACGGGAGTTACTGAAGAGCCTCACTATACACGAAAAATCAAAAACTTGTAGAACAAAAGGGAGGTAGAGCGCTAATACCGCGGTATATTAGCACTATAATTCTATTTGGCCACGTTAGCGAAACGCAGAGGGCGCGCCGCTTTCTTCATCGTTAAACCGTATGGCCGAGTCAACTTTCCTAATAATTCAATTATTAGAAGAGGTTGTCGCCACGCCACTCAAGCCATGTTGGAGGACCCAGCTCGTCAGAGCTTCTTTAGCCAAATTTCCTGTTTGATGTAACTGAGTGGTGAGTGCGTCCGCTAAAGCTGGATAAGCAACAGGATCAGTACTCGAAGGAACCTGCATGGACTGCCCATAGCAAATGACAATACGCGCAAAAGGCTTTGGCACTTTTAACCGGTCCCAACTGGATAGCTGCCAATAGCGGTCGGCCAGGGCGCAAAGCGGCACAATTCCAACCTGCGCCTCCCGAGCGATGGCTATGACGCCAAGCTTCGGCTGATGGACTGGCCCCCTAGGGCCATCCACCGTAATGGCTCCAGAATAACCATTGTTAAACATCTTTATCAGCTCTTGTCTGGCGATAGGCCCTCCTCTTGACGAACTTCCCCGCACGGTCTCAAAACCTAGCCTATGGCACACAAAAGCCACAATATCACCGTCTTTGGATTGGCTTGTCAAAGGAGCAAACCGCTGACCCGCGTGGCCAAGGATTCCGGGAAGACAATTGGAGTGCCACGTTGCCAAAACCATGGCCCGTTTTGGATGCAGAGCTTCAGCCTGAGCTCGCTGCGCTTGACCTACAATCCTATAGCGATAAGTTGCATTTAAAAGGCGTAGCACCCAATAGATGAGATGACAGATGACCTTTAGCTGGAGCGCTGCCCACATAGGAAACTTCCTTTTGAGATGATTGTTCCTTCAGCGTAAAGGAGAGCGTCCGAAATTCATACTTTATTTCTCTGAAATCCTTTTACTGCTGACCCCTTCAGGAAGGTTAGGAAGGTTTGGTCAGGAAAATTATCTTAAAATTTATGGATAGTTATTTGATAATGGAACGCTCAGGGGTTCATCAAGCCGCGCTGACCAAAGAACCTACCGCCTTGATGCTGCCATACCTTACTGCCCGCCCCCCGCTGATTTGACTATTCGAGCCAATTTCCATACAACTAAACGCCTGCTCCTGAGACGAGAATTCAGATGACTATAAGTTTGGTAGCTATCGGAGAAGGTGAACCCTATTTATGACTACGAAGCCGCATAAGCCAGAGTATCCATCGATGGATGGTGTACGCCCAATCGCCCCACCAAAGTTGCTAGCTCCCGCGGGTGGAATGGCCCAATTTTTTGCGGCCATCCACGCCGGAGCCGATAGTGTCTTTCTTGGTTTAAAGCGATTTAATGCGAGAGGCAGAGCCGACAATTTTAGTTTAGAAGAGCTTCGTGAAGCTGCGGCCTATGCTGAGACCACTGGCACGGATGTGCTCCTGACACTTAACATCCTTCTGAAAGAAGATGAGCTGCCCGATTTGCGTCGATTGCTGCGATCTTTGACGACCATTCCTATCTCAGCCTTAATTATTCAGGATTTAGGTTTGTTACACCTGGTCAAAACCGAATTCCCAGGGCTTGCTGTTCATGCTTCCACACAAATGGCTCTGCACAATAAAGATGGAGTGCTTGCTGCTGCAAACCTAGGCATAAAAAGAGCGGTGCTGGCGAGGGAGTTAACCTTTCAAGAACTGCGTCTCATTCGGGATGAAGCTGACACCCACGGTATCGAATTGGAAGCGTTTTGCCATGGCAGCCTCTGCTATAGCTATAGCGGTTTATGCTTTTTTAGCGGCATTGAAGATGCAAGGAGTGGCAATCGCGGGGAGTGTGCCTACACCTGCCGCAAACCGTATAAGATACTCAATGAACCAGGACACGGTTTTTTATTTAGCATGAAAGACTTAGCCACCTACGATTCCCTAGATCGGTTTTTGGATGCGGGTATCCATACTCTTAAGATTGAGGGGCGCAAAAAAGATGCTCAATACGTGGCGACAACTGTGGCCCTATACCGCCAGCGCCTGAATCAGGCCTGGGAGAAAAAAGAAGGGGACTTCGCAAATCATGCCGTCACCAAAAGTCGTAGCTTAGATCAAAATGCCCTCTTAGCGAGTCAAAACTCCACCCTCGAGCGTGACTTATCTTATGGCTTTCAACGGGGGGAGACGTCTTTTTTTCTGAAAGGACGCTATCATGAAAATGTCATTGATCTGAACAATCCGAGTCACCTTGGTCGCCTTCTCGGGACCATAGAAAGCATGAAGGAATCCTGGGCCCTAGTGAAGCTTTTGGAGGATATTACCCTTCACGACGGCTTACGCATCGTACCCTTTGACAGCCTTGTCCATCATAGCAGCCCCCAACACGGGATGACCGTTACCAACGCCGTCGATTCTAGCCTGAAGAAATACCACGGCTCAGAAACGGATTTTCCCCTACTCGAACTGAAAGATAAAGACGGTCGAAAAATTTACGCTGCTTCGTCCGGCAGCCTCGCATGGCTGCGAATTACCATACCAAGCGCTCAGGTGGGTGACAAAATCCACAAGATTCGCTCGAACCAGCTAAAGGAAAAAGCACAGCAAATCTCAAAGCCAGCAAGTTCAGAAAAACTGCGCCCATGGCAATGCCTCAAACTCCACATTGAAGTTAAGACAACACAGGATGAGGCTAGTTTTGCGCTAACTTTTAGCAACCTTTTACGACAATCCATAGTGACTCTCCATGGCGATTGTTCGCTAAGCCCCAAAGAGCCTTCCGCAAATTTTGCCCTGAGGGAGGACCTAGAAAACTTGTTTTCTGTGATAGGAGACTTAGACATTCAATGCGAGGTCTCTGTTGCAGGCGATTTGGACCGGATGATTCTCCGTTCGCAACTTAAGGTTCTAAAAAGAGCCCTGGTGCCACAGCTGGATGCAGCCCTGAAGGCCTGGTTCGATGAGCCCTGCGCGGTGGTAGCTTCAACTGTCGTCGCTAAAAATCCGTCGACCAGTTCGCTCGCTATTAAGATCGACAATCTTGACTATCTTCCTTGGATCGCCTCCTACTGCGAAGCGAATCCAACTTTTAGCCTTTCTGAGCTGACCTTTGAGTGTAAACGACACTCTCTTCATTTAGGCGCTGGTCAAACAGCCCTGCAAAATCTCCAGTCCTGGACCAGAGCCAATGGAGTCAAATTTCGCCTTTCTCTTCCGACTGTCATGCGAGCCTGGGACACCACGTACGTAAGTCAGATGATCAAATGGTTTGTCGCCCTGGATGAATCTTCTTTTGAAATCGGAAATCTGGGCTCCCTAGAGCTGCTGCGGCGGGTAACGGGCAGGGAGCAAAAAGACCTGGACGTATCGTCGGATTTCACCTTGTATGCCCTGAATAGCTTAGCTAGCAAGAAAATCGCCGACCTAGGTATCCAGAAAATTACTCTCTCTGTAGAAGACGACGTCAATAACATCAAGAATCACTTGCAAAACTGGCAGGCTCAAGCAGTACCCGAGATGATTCTGTTTAAGGACACGCCTTTATTTATAGCTGAAAGCTGCTCGCTGACGGCTTTGCACAACGGCTGTCCAGGACCAAAAGTCTGTGCC
>JBIKVD010000392.1:0-3793 GCA_044357055.1 Oligoflexales bacterium
CAGATAGTTCGTAAGATTTAGAATAACTATAAAATTCCACATCAGTGAGATCCTCTTTTGCGCCCATACGATATTTCCCGAGTACGGATCCGACCTCTGAAATAACACCACCACTGATAGCCGCACTTTGTTTCATAATTGTCCCAGCCGCATTTTTAAAGGAAAGATGAAGCACATCTGGATCCTCAAATTCCTTGACCCCTGACTTCCAGGTCATGCACATGGTCCAAAGCCCGCCGTCTTTGACATCTAGCTGAAAAATATCTTGGAGACCGACGAATTGTTTTGCAAAGAGCGCACCCGTCAAGTATCGACACTCTTCTGGAATACCAGGCTTCATAAGACGCTGCACGAGTTCTCGGCTTGACAGCTTTAGTTCCGCAATCTGCGTTGCAGATGTCGCCACAATTCGGGCGGGAAGATTCGCGCCCATAATAAGAGGTACCCCGTGGGCGAAGCCAAATACATGGCCCAACTCATGCAGCATGACATTATGAAAGACATCTCCTACAGACCAGAACCTTTCCTTTTGACCTGGACCAGAGTAGCGCTTTGACCCGATATCCGGCGCTATCCAAATAAATCCAGTTGCCAAAAAAGTCTTGGGGTCATAGCTCTGGCGCTTTGCAAAACCTACCGTTTGTTTCGCTGCATTCTTTAGGTAAGCCTCGACGTCTGCATCCATGCCGCCTAACTTGAACTTCAGCAAGGGCTGCCCTTGATCACAGGGAATTTCCGAGAAATCTAAGGCCAGTCGCAAGGGTGTATCGTTGCTTCTCCAGCCCTTTTCGTCATACTTGATCAATGTGGAAATGGTTTCTCTCCAATCAAGGAATCCTGCACGAATCGCCGCCGAAGCCTGGTCAAACGCGAGGGAAAATTCCTCGGACCTCTCAATGCAATAGGGAATTGGCTGTGACCCTAAAAACCAGGGATTCAATTCGTCAGTGATACGCATACCACCGTTGCCATCTATCACTCCACCACCACCGCTTGCCTGCAAAGGGCTGTCTTCTGGTGGTGGGGTTTGTGTCTCTTCGTTTCTTTCACTCGGCTGGGGTATCCAACGTTTTTGTGCTTCAGGATGCGTACAGGATACCAGAAGAGCCGTTAGCAAAAGATGAAGAGCTGAGAATCGTTTGATGAACATAGCGGCCCAAATAGTTGAAGAATATGACATAATTTCGGTCCCGGGCCTGTTGTCTTTAGCCATCGGTCGATTCTTGTATTAATCGCCAAAACCTCCAAGCCATAGAAGGTAGTGTAAACAGCTATTTAAAGCCAGTGTCCCAGGGAAACTTGTCCACCGCCGTGGACAGTCATTGGCCCCTCGAGGGTCCCACCGTTGGCTCTTTCTGTTAATCTTGCCTTCAGTTCGGGAGCTTCAGAATAGCAAGCTTCAAAGGGTCAACAAGTCATTTTTATGGGGAGTCTTTTATGAACAAGCCAACAATCCTTTCAGTCCTAATCATGACCAATTTCGCCATGTCTGCATGCGGTCATGATACCGATTCGAATGAAGATCGCGTCACACCACAAGTGGAACCAACAACAGAATCTATCAGTGGAATCTGGGTAAGCGACGATAGGGATGCCTATTTAGTTCTATCCCCTTCTGATGCTGCATCATCCGACCAGGCTGGATGGTGCCGCTTTAGTGGCCTCAAGGACATAGACTGGGAAGCTGAAGATAGCTATAGAAATGCACAGATAGAGTTTAGTAGCGGCATCAGTGCGCTGCAAGCGAAGAGTGATACTGAGAGCGCCACAACCAAAAACCTGGTATTTAACCCAAAAATAGATTCTTGCGCTGGGACAAGCGGCGCACTATCGGCGACTCCAAGTCAAGAAGTTAGCCTAGAGACAACGACACTCAGCCTTTTCGGACAGAATCTCAAAAAAATTGAGGAAACGTCGTTCGAGAGTACCGCAGCATCTACACTACGCTTACTGAAACTCCTCAATTCAGCACAATTAGGCTGTTTCATAGATGGAAAATTTGTAGCCACAAAGACAGCTACTCCTAATTGCTGAGTTCCTATTTGCAAACTCTAGGAACCGCTCCTGCGGCAAGCAATTGCAGGGGCGGAAACAACCCGAAAATTTGACTGATTGAATGGGCCGCGCATCATGGTGCGGCCCACCAGCTCCCGCGACTCTTTCCACGACCCGCAAGCCCTCGTATTCTGGCTCATAGACATCTCCTACACTCACACACCCAAGGACACTCGCCAGCGCCACGATCATCATGATTTTTTTATAGACTTGCCGCTATTTTGTTTAAGCTCAAATTCCAAGCTTAGGTTTCTCACCTGCTATCAATCGGCTTCGGGACCTGCCCTGCCAGCTGGCGACATAGGCCGCAGTGCGAGGGGCTGTCCCTATTTTGACACGAAGCTTGCCGATCCTGAGCAAGATGCTAGCGGGAGCCTTATGAGCAACAATTTCGGGCCGATAAGTTCGGATGGGGGCAATCCTATGAAGGGCAGAAACGGACAAGTCGCAAGAATCTACAAGATCCTCACCCTTTTAGAGGCCGCACCTCACGGCCTCTCGGTGACAGATCTAGCCGATCGCCTCCACGAACGTGGCTTCGAAGTGGGCAAACGCACCATCTACCGGGACCTAGATGCGCTAAGAGCCGCCGGTTTCCCGCTGGAGGAGCGCGGAAAATCAGAAGACCAAGGTACGCGCTGGACTTTGGAACGCACGACCAGAGTCAGCCACTATCTTGTCCTTAATGCTCGTGAGCTGATGGCCCTTTACCTTGCGAGAGGGGCGCTTACACCTCTCAAAGACACACCCTTTTATGCAGATCTTAAAGCGACCTTCGACAAGATCGAAGATAAGCTGGGCGATAAAAGTCAGGCCTACTTGGATGAGCTGGGACAGGACTTGCATTTTGAGCCCGGTCCTCGCTGGGGCCTGGGACTGGACCCTGACGTCGTGGACACCGTGAGGGCTGCCGCAACAGAACGCCAACTGTTAAGCCTCACCTACAGCTCCGCCAACAGCGGCAAGACAAATCAACGCACTTTAGGGCCTCATTTCCTCTATTTTGCCAAAGGCTCTCTCTATCTCGTGGCAGAAGATACCGGAGATGGCGTGATCAAGATTTTTAGTGTGCCACGTATGAGCGAGGTCCGCATGCTGGACCAGGAATACAAAACCGAACTCGTAGACCCGGAAGAGTATTTCAGCTCAGCCTTTGGCATCTACCGTGGCAAGGAACCTAAAACCGTGTGCATCCGCTTCGGCGCCAAAATTGGCCCTTACATTAGGGAGCGGCGCTGGCACCCCTCCCAGCGACTGGTTAACCGCGATCATGGAATGGTGGAACTCAGTCTCGACGTCGATATCACCCCCGAACTGCTGCAATGGATTCTGGGCTTTGGCCCCAATGCCGAAGTCCTCGAGCCAGCGTCCCTGATCGAGACCATCCAAAAAGAAGCTCTTCAGACCCTCCAAATCTATCAGAACCGCAAAGCCGCCGGTTGAGAGGACGAAAGGATGAGAGAGCGCCTGCCGCAGCTATCTAAATCTCGCTATTTGGCTGGCTTGCAGTGTCCTAAGCGCCTTTATTTGGAATGCTACCATCCTGCAGAAAAGGACCCAGTATCTGCAGGTCAGCGGTCCATCTTTGATAGCGGTAGCGAAGTGGGGCTGCTTGCCCAGCAGCGCTTCCCTGGCGGCAAGCTGATTGCCGAAGATCACCTCCATCATGAGCAGGCGATCGCTGCCACCTTGGAGGCACTTGTTGATGCGGCCATTCCCTCGCTCTATGAGGCCGCCT
>JBIKVD010000501.1:0-3789 GCA_044357055.1 Oligoflexales bacterium
TAGTTATGGCAAAAACGGCTTTGACGAAAGCACCAAAAGTTGAAGGAGATCCAAAAAAAGCTAAAGCTCTTGAGCGATACAATACGGCTGTAGCTAAACTAAAACGATTGGACTTAGACGATCCTAGGCGCAATCGCTGGAATAACATCATCAATCAATATGGCCCACAAACTGGAAAACAAAATTGGCAAGGTGCTTTGCAAACGCCGCCAGGTAAAAAAGTACATCCTCGATTGTCGGTTGATGAGGAATGGAAGTTAATGACTCCAGAGCAGCGAACTGGTGCGCTCCAAAGGGAAAGTGGGCAACTAGGCGCAGAAGTAATTCAACAAGGTCAGCAGTTTGATTGGACTAAAGGCTTTGGTCAATATCAAGAGGGTTTTGGTGCTGCTCGCGACAAAGCCTATCAAGATGTGATGAATCAATTCAATCAAACAATGGAGCCAGAGTTTAAACGACAAAATGCTGAACTCCAGCAGCGTTTATATGATCAAGGAATTGATCCAGTTAGTGGCGCATACCAAGCTCAGGTAAAACAGCTTGCTGATGCACAAAATAGCGCTAGGCAAAACGCTATGGGTCAAGCTAGTGAACGTGCTTACGCAGTACAACAGCAAGCATTTGGACAAGGACAGCAAGCATTTATGACACCTGCTCAAATATGGGCAGCAACTAATCAACCGTATCTTACTGGGTTGCAACAAACAGGCCAAATTGATCTGCAAAAGTTGCAAGGGCAGCAAGCTATGGAGCAAGCAAAACTTCAGGGCGAGCAGGCAAAAAGTGTTGCAAGTATTGGAGCTGGTGCGTCTATGGCAAATACTCAAGCTCAAATTGCAGCTCAACAGGAACAATGGAGAAGAGAGAACATAGCGGCTCTTCCCCAACAACCACAATCCCAAGGCGGCGGGTTTGGTGGTGGTTTTATGAGCGCACTACCAGTTGCTATTACTAGCGGAGCAAATCAGCGGAGATAACAAATGGCAGATAGTATTTTAGCTAACTATTTTAATGTGGATCCTAGCGCAACTACCTGGGGTGCTGGCCAGTCTGCACTATCGCAAGCCTTGCCTTTGTTGATGCAGCAACCTAATCAAGGGCGTCAAAATTTTGGCGCAGCTCTTGGGTTAAGTTTGGCATCTGCTTTGTTAGGACTACAAGCTCGTAGATCCGCAGCAGAGCAATCTATTCAAGCCGCTGAACTTGGCACCCAGTTGATGGGATTACAAACACCTGAAGAGCGATTAGGGCTTATTAAAGGGTTAGAATCTGGACCTGTTCAACAGCAATTACTTGGGTTCAATACAAAACTTGCAGAGCAGGATTTAGTAAATAAACTTGCTCAAAAACAAAAACTTGCTGAATTGACTACTGGTGCTGAATTTGAACTTGGTCCTATTGGCCAAGCATTAACGCAACAAAAGTTGCGCAATCAAGTGCTACTTCAAGGTATTCAAGCAGGAAGACAACCAGCAGGTGAGTTTGCAGATTTATTTGCAACACCTACAACAGCTGGTGCAGTTCCCCAAATTCCTGGATTGACTCCAGAAGAAAGTAAAGATTTATATATTGAAGATATAAAACGAAAGGCTGCTCAAGCAGGCACTGAAGGTGCTAAGCAACAGCAATCAGCCATTGCAACCGTTCGCGACTTAGAAAAAACTTTTCGCGATTTAAATATGAGCGCCGCAGAATTTAAAGCAAGAAGTGTTATTCCAGGGGATCCTGCTGAGTTGGCATTTAGTAAATTAAAAGGATCGCTAGCTGCATTGGCCCGAGCATCGGGACAAACATCTCAGTTAAGTGATGTCGATTTGCGACAACAAATGGATTCTATTATCGGACCAAGTATTCCTGGAGTTGGGATGATTTCGGGAACGTCATCTATCGCAGACCGTTTAAAAGATAAACTAAAAAGCGCACCAACAGGCAATTCTATGGAAATGGCAGCTCAAGATTTTTTGACTAACCTCAAAAATAAATATGGTACCGAATGGGCTTCAAAAGCTACACAAGCAGAACGGCAAACAGCTACCGCTTTAAGACAGGCAGCAGGTAAGTAAGATGGCAGATGTTTGGGATGAATTAGCGTTATTGCAAGGTGAACAAACAACATCACCAATGGAGGTCAGCACACCTACGACGCCTTCGATTCAACCATCCTATTCTTTTGGGCAAGGCGTTTATGATATTGGAACTGGCGCATTAAAAGCGGGCTTAGGATTGGCCGATTTAATTACTACTCCTGGAGTTGCACTTGCCAGAGCTGGTGGATTAAACGTTCCATACTTTGGAATTTCTAAAATGGCAGCCGAGGATTTAGCCGCGATTGCTCCACAGTTAGGATTAGCAGAAGGATCGACACCTCAACAAATAGCGGAATTTGTTACACCATTACCAGGCAAAGGCAAAGTCGATATGTTAAAGCAGGCCGGTCTTGGACTTGCTTCATATCTTGGTATGAAAGGAGCAGAAAACATTGCACCTGAATCTAGTGCAACACAACTAGCAGCAGCATTAACTGCACCAACTGCGGTAGTTGCAGCAAGTAGAGGATTGCAGAAGATTGCCCCATCGTTAACAACGCTTGGCGAATCCCTGCAACGCACTTCTTTGGGTTTCCGTCAATCAGATTTTACTAAAGTAAGTAAAAATCAAATTATTGAAACATTGCCTGGAGAATTTACAACGCAAGCGCAAAAATCTGCTGATAATATAATTAAAAATGAAGCGTTAGGTAATACAACCAACCCAACTGAATTGTATTCTAATTTACAAAACGCAAAAGAAACCGCCGAAACAGCAATTCAATCGGTTTTGCAAAAAGTAGATGAAACTCGTCAAACTGGGATTATTCCAAGATTAGATGAAACTTTGCAGTGGATTAAAACCAAAGCACCCGCAGACAAAGTAGACTTTTATAAAGATAAAGTTAATACGTTTTTAAAAGCGTTAAAAGAACAAGGGCAAGGTTCACTTGTTTATTTGAATCAACAAAAAAAAGCTATTGGGGAAAATTGGAAATCATCCCCTGAAACAGATCCAAGTTTTTGGCGAAAATTTTACAAAGATATTAAAACAAACATAGAAATTCATGCGCCTGAAGTAAAAGACTTAAACAAAACAAAGCAAGATTTAATTGTTGTTGAACCGGTTATTGAGCGTGGTTTTAGAGCGGCAGCTCAAAGCATGACGCCACAAGATTGGCGGAAAGCGTTGCTTTACACAACCGGTGGCGGTGGTTTGGTTGGTGCAACGGTGCTTGGTGGTGGGCTAGTTCCTGGTGCTTTGCTAAGTGGCGCTCTTGCATTGGCAGGAACAAAACGTGGTCAAAAGATATTAGGCAAGACGTTAGCTGGCGTTGAAGGAATAGCTCCATCTGGCACAACTGATTTTAATAGATTTGCTACTTTAATTGGTAAAACACTTCAAGCAAATCAACTCCCAACAACAGCAGTAGAAGAAATACCAGCACAAGAAATATCACAGTCTAGCGTTTGGGATGAGTTATCAGCATTGGAACAATCTCCTCAATTACCTCAAGAGTCAGATACAATTCAAACAAACAAACAAAACATTAGCATCCCAACTGGCGAGCAATACGCGCCACCATCTCTAGTGAAGGCTGTGATCAATGTTGAATCAGCCGGCAAACCTGATGCAGTTAGCTCTAAGGGTGCTACAGGACTGATGCAGCTAATGCCAAAAACCGCAAAGTCACTAGGAGTAGATCCAACCGATCCAGTTGCGAACGTAGAAGGTGGTAGCCGTTATTTACAACAGTTGATT
>JBIKVD010000394.1:0-3773 GCA_044357055.1 Oligoflexales bacterium
TAGCAGCTGGGCACCTAGGATAATAAAGAACGCTCTAAGGACGATCGCGCCTAGGACGCCATAAAAAAGCACTCGATGTTGGTGCTGTTCCGGAATCCGAAAGGAGCCGAAGATAAGTAGGATCACTAAGAGATTGTCGACGCTTAGGCTTTTCTCAACCAAGTATCCCGTGAGAAATTCCACGCCCAATTCTCTTCCGAAGGTATAGCCGAACCAGAGGTTGAAAAGCAGCGCGATGCTGACCCAAATGGCACTTTCAATCAGGGCCTTTTTGCGTGAAACCTTATGGCCACCCTTGCCAAAAAGGCTGAGATCGACCATTAATAGGACTAAGATAGCTAAACAGAACGAGACCCATAACCAGCCCGGGGCTACAGAAACCCCTGAAATCAATCCAGACATGGCTTTTCTTTCTACGCTTTAGAGGTTTTTGGATAAGATGAATGAAGAATTTTTTCGGTATAGGCAAGCATCAAGGTCGAAAACAAGAAGACGACATGGATCACAACCTGCCATTTGACTTGTTCCATGTCTTTGTTGCTGATGTTAATAAAAGATTTCAAGAGATGGATACCGGAAATCCCTACCAGTGCTCCAGCAAGCTTGACCTTTAAAGTCCCCGCGTCCACCTTTTCGAGCCAATCTGGGCGGTCCTCATGATCTTGGAGATGCATTCGACTAACGAAGGTCGCGTAGCCGCCAATAATGACCATGACTAGCAAGTTAAGAACCATGGATATATCCACCAGGGTTAAAATCCCCAGCATCAGGACTTCTTCGGTGATCGATCCTATCGTGATACACAGGTGAACTAACTCTACTAAGAATTTATATGTGTAGAGTATGGATCCGACAATCAAGCCCCCATAAATGGGAGCCTGCACCCATCGGCTAGCAAAAATAAGCCTCTCAAAGAGGCTTTCAAGTCTCTTCACACAACACCTCATTCGCGGTTTATCGGGGTCACATTCAAGAAACAATCACATCTGCATCCGCAGGATCGTGGCTCGATATTTTATCGTTAGGAGCTCCAAATTCAAAGAAGATAAATATTATCTTATGGTTCCCTCTTCTGTACGGGAACCTCCCTCAGGCAACAGAGCCTGGATGCATGACAGGAAGGCCGGGCTCCAAGCGGAAGAATTCACTCACACCGGGGCAAGCCTCGAGGCTCTGCCGGTGTGATAAAGGTCGTAAAATCAATTTGTTAGAATATAGCGATGAAAAATTTCTTGCCTCATTGGCTCGGGCTATGGTTTGCTGGCCTGCACGCGGAATAAAAATGAAATCATAATAATCTGTCTGATGCAGAAATACCTTTGCCGGGCTCGAAGATTATTTTGCTTAAAAAGGAATCAGGCATGCTGAAAAGAAATCTTTTGATATCAGCCATGGTGGCTTCAGTCATGTCAGTACATTCAGGCCTAGTACTGTCTCAAGAATCGCCGGCAAAAGCAGATGGGGATTCGTCCTTCTCCATTCCTTCCTCTTTGGCGCAAGCGGATTTCCAGCCTTGGCCCGCTGATCCTCGGGAAACGAAGCTCTTTCCCTCACCCCAAAGTTGGAGTGACCAAAGCATCTACTCTGTGATGATTGATCGTTTCGAAAACGGCAATAAGGAAAATGACTGCGAGAATCTAAACGATATCGTCGGGCAATCCCCCGATATTTTCCACGGATGCACCCCCTGGGGCACCTTCCACTACCATGGGGGCGATTTAGAAGGGCTGATCTCACGACTTGACTATATTAAAGGTCTCGGTGTGACGAGCATTTTGGTCACACCCGTTTCCAAAAGCTACGGTCAGTATCATGGTTACTCCCCATGGAATTTTCTCGATGTAGACCCTAACTTTGGGGACTTCTCTATCTTTAGGAAATTTGTCTATGAGGCTCATAAACGCGGCCTCTATGTGCTCTTGGATATGGTCGTTAACCACACAGCTCCGGTATGGACCTATCAGCACAAGATACCGATGGAACCTCCTTTCAATTGCCGCGTGTTTGATGAGTCTAGCCGTCTCGTCGTAGGTGATTGGCCGGGAAACAAACTGGTACCCGACGAGCTCAACGATCTAGATATGTTTACCCGCTGTGGCCGAATCATGGATTTCGAAATCCCCTTCCAAGCTGAAAACGGGGATTTCCTCACCTATCGCGATCTCGCTAGCTGGAAGCCGCCCGTCGCCCAAACCATGACGGGAATCGTCTCCTGGTGGATTGCCAAGACGGATATTGATGGGATTCGCTTAGATGCCATCAAGCATGTGGACAGGCGCTTTTTGGATAAATACCTCCAAAGTGTCAAGAAATTTGCCGCCTCAGTTGGTAAGAATAACTTCTATATTGTGGGTGAAGCAGTCGCCACTGACTATAACTACCTCAAAACCTTCTTGGGCAAGAACTTTAACGTTGATCCTTTGCTTCCACCTACGGGACAATATCTGGGTATGGACGGCGTTTATGACACCGCCGCCTATTACAATGCAATCGGTAGCTTAAAATACCAGGGCGCCTCCTTGGGCCCCATTCGCGACTTGGCTATGGCGGATATGCGTACCAACGGAAGCTTTGGTGCCCACGCTCGCTTAAACCTTCGCTACTTAGATCTGTTAGATACGCGACGCTTTCTAGACTATTTTCCCGAAGCCCCGCAAACGCTTCCTATCGGTCTTACTTGGATTTTCACCGCCCCCGGCATCCCTCTCGTAACTTATGGCACGGAGCAGAATATCTACGAAGTGAAAAAGATCACCGATCCCTTAACCGGTGAAACCACCAACGTCGATTGGCTGGATCCGGGTCTCGGCACCCGAGCGGATATGATTACTGGCGGCATTTTTCGCCACCAATTTAATGCTAACCAGGATTTATTTCGCCCGGATTTCAAGACCTACAAGCTGATCCAAAAATTAAATTCTCTGCGGCAACGCTTTAGCGCTCTGCGCCGGGGTCAATACATTCCGAGGATTTTTGATGAGAATGGCACGGGTGTCTATGTGTTCTCGCGCATTTTCGGTGGCGAAGAGATCATTGTGGCCATCAACAATTCCACCAATGCTCAGGTAAGAACCTTCTCCGGACCAACGGTGCCCTATGCCCGCAATTGGCAAGATGCTTTAGAAGAAAACTACCGCCTCACATCCACCATTGAGCTGGATACCGAAACCTTCACCATCGAGATGCCGCCTCTATCTGCGAGAGTTCTTCACGTTTTATCGGAAGCCAAGCAATAACTTCGGCGCCGAGCTCATCTAAAACATCTATTCTGGCTGGCCTTGGCCGTATTTCTTCCGATACAACACGGAGGAAATCACGGAAAGGCCGATAAATGCAGCCCCTAAAAGCCCGGTGATATACTCAGGAATGTGCAAGAAAGTTCCGATCAACATCGTTGCCGCCAAGGCCCCAATGGCATAAAAAGCCCCGTGTTCTAAGAAGCGATAGGCCGCCAGCGTCCCTTTGTCGACCAGCAAAATGGTAAGACTACGGACATAGAGAGCACCAATACCCAATCCCGCCATGATAATAAGAATATTCTTAGAGATCGCGAAGGCGCCGACCACGCCGTCAAAACTAAAGGAGGCATCTAAGACTTCAAGATATAGGAACATGCCGAGGCTGGCCCTTTGCACATCTTTCACCTTTTCAGCCGACATTTCCAAGACGGTTCCTAAGGTGTCTACCGCCACAAAAGTCAGGAGCCCAAGAATCCCTGCAATGAGAAAATCAAGCCGGGCATCACCGTGAATGCCTTTCGAAAAGAGGAAGAG
>JBIKVD010000094.1:0-12569 GCA_044357055.1 Oligoflexales bacterium
CACCGGCGGGAGATCTCACAGGGTTTTGGCTTGCTTAACCAGGAAACGGTGCTGTATCGCAAGTATACCGTCAAAGAGACTTTGGAGATGTTTGCGAGTTTCTATGACGTGAGTCAGCCCATTGAGTTGTTGCGTGAACGCTTCGAGCTCACGGATTTCTGGCATCAGCGACTCGACCGCCTCTCCGGAGGCCAACGCCAACGGGTGTATTTTGCGTGTAGTATGGTTCATGATCCTCAGCTTCTTTTGCTTGACGAACCGACTACCGGGCTCGACCCCGCCGTGCGACAAAATATGTGGGACTACCTGAAAAGCTTAAAAAAAGAAGGTAAGAGTATCCTGCTCACGACCCATTACTTGGAGGAGGCGGAATTCCTCGCTGATCATATTGCGGTGCTTGACTCGGGAAAAATCATTGCAGAAGGGACTCCAGAGCAATTGATAGCTGAGTACGCTCCTGGATATATTATTAGTCTAAAGGTTCAAAAATCCATGCAAGCTATTGTGTTGCAGGAAATGCAGCTGGATCTCGGTACGTTAAAAGTTGTCGCCGACGGAGACGATTTTCTCGTCGTGCAAGCCGAGGATGCTCAGATCCTGATGAAACGCTTGCAAGCGATTCTCACGGATATTCGCATTCGTACCGGCGACATCCAAATCCGTCGCTGCGGCCTAAACGAAGTCTTCTTGAAGTTAACGGGACGGAGTATTGACCATGCTTAAGGCTTATGTGGAACTTGTCAAATGCCGCATGCGAGAGTTCGTGCGGGAGCCTTCAGCCTTTTATTTTGTTCTCAGCACCCCCGTAGTGCTTATGCTGATTTTAGGTTATGGTTTAGACTCTAGCAGAACGCCGGAATATAGGGTAGGCATCGCCGCGCTACCCGTAGAAATGCATCCCTATGAGCACAGTATCCTGAGCGCCTTTAGTCCGGCAAAGAAGACGACTTCAGTCGGGCCGGGGGCAATGAAAGCAGAGGAGCAGAAAGCGGACGCTAGCACCTTTGTCCTCTCAGCCAAACCACTTGCTGACTTAACGCAGGATTTGGCCCACCAGCGTATACAATTGCTGATTGACCTTACCGATCCAAGCAAGATTCGTTTTGTGTATGACCAAAGCGCGCCGCTTAGCAGCAACACCGCGATGATGGCAGAGAATATCGTGCAGAAAAAACTGGGCCGTGGGGATCCCGTCGCTATTGAGCATGAAAACCTAGCTTCCCAGGGGAGCAGGCGCTATGTGGATTTTCTCATCCCCGGTCTCATTTGTTTTAGTGGATTATTTACCAGTTTGTTTGGCCTAGGTATGACTCTCGTGGCCTTTCGCAGGGATCGGCTTTTCAAGCGGTTGGCTACAACTCCGCTCTCGTTTCTCGCGCTCTTTGCTTCCTTTATCACCGGGCGCTATTTGATTTTTGCAGCGGAAATAGCTGTTATTTTGCTGTGTGGGGCCTTGTTTTTCCAGTTTGCAGTGCAAGGTTCTTTGTTCGCATTTCTGCTGATCGCATTCTTGGGCGTTTCGGTAACGGCGGCCATGGCGGTGCTACTAGGCTCCCGTCTTTCGAATACCGGTGGATATAACGGAATGGTGAATTTGCTGGCACTTCCTTTAATTCTGCTCTCTGGGCTTTATTTTAGTCGGGAACATCTACCTCATTGGCTTGGCCAAGTGTGGCAGTGGACTCCCCTGGCGGCATGGGTCGATGCTTTGAGATTGATTGCCCTGGATGGGGCTAGTTTGCCACAAGCTTGGCCGCAGATCCTTTGCCTGGGCCTTTGGGGACTAGTTTTTTCAGGTTTGGCAAAGTTAAGCTTTCGGTGGTACTAGTGGTTCTGCCTTAGATGCCTTAAGAGGGATGCATCTGTTGCGACAGGTAGTTTTGCAGCCCCATCTGGGAAATCAGCTGAAGTTGCGCTTCGAGCCAGTCAATGTGCTCTTGCTCTGAAGCCAAAATATCTTCCAACATTCGCCGCGAAACGTGGTCATTTTCCTGCATGCAGGAGGCAATGGCTCTTTGCAACTTGTCTTGCGCCTGAAGCTCAAGATCTAAATCGGCCTTGAATTGTTCAGCGACCGTTTCGCCGATATTCAAGGCTCCTAATTTCTGCAAATTTGGGAGTCCATCCAGGAACAGTATTCGATCGATCAAGGTTTGGGCATGGCGCATTTCATCAATAGACTCTTCATATATTTTCTTACCCAGGCGTTTATATCCCCAGTTGTCGCAAATGCGAGCGTGAAGAAAATATTGGTTAATCGCGGTGAGTTCACCGGTCAATATCTCATTTAAATGGGAAATAACGTTTTGGGAGCCTTTCATGGCGCAAACCTCTTGATCTCAGATTAGGGAACTCAGAACACACGGCCGCCCAAGTGTACTGATCAATGCGCCTCGGTCCAAGGGGAACTTAGCGGCCTTGATTCCCTTTTTCTGGCACTTCTGTTGAGGTGTCTAGGCTCTCGAGTAAGCGGTCCAGATTTCCCACGCAGGTTCCGCAGCCGCTGCCGGCTCCCGAATTTTTGGTTAAGCTATCACGATCTCGGAAGCCTGTTTTGATCAGCTCCATCACCTGCTCTTTTCGTATTTTCTTACAACAGCAAATAATCATGGAAAGACCTCCTTTTCGCTTTCTTCCAAGTCCGGTTGACTCTTCGGAAGAAAGACGTGCGTTCTTGATATTAATTATCAAAATCATTTCGCGCACACAATGGCTTATCTTGAAAAATAATTTATTTCAATTATATTATGATGTTACATTTAATAAGCCGCTTTGACCTTTTTTGTGGGGGTCTTAAATCAATTGCCAGGTCTGATTTGATAATGATAATTATTATCATTATTGTGACCGATGGACGGTTTTGCGGGAGATGTTACGTGATCTGTTACCCTTCCCTGATGCGCTTATATAGCATGACATGTTTCTGGATTTTTTGTGGCGAGGCGATTGCCCAGCACTCGCAAAGTCCGGAACAACTCCAAGTTTATGGGCAACGGCTAAAAAATCACCAGATTCCTGGTAGCCAACACGTCATCAGTTCGGAAGACCTGAGGACTAGGCAGGATTTTGATTTGAACCGCAGCTTGCAGCAGGTTCCAGGGGTTTACATCCAAGAAGAAGAAGGATTTGGGCTTCGGCCAAATATTGGCATCCGCGGGGTTCCACCCCACCGCAGTCGGAAGATCAATATCATGGAGGACGGCGTGCTCGTTGGTCCCGCTCCCTACGCAGCGCCGGCGGCCTACTATGTCCCAAACCCAGAACGCATGAACCGCATTGATGTCATCAAAGGCCCTGGTACCGTGCCCTTTGGACCACAGACAATTGCGGGCTCCATCAACATGATCACCAGGCCAATTCCCGAGGATTTGACTGCGGATGCTTCCGCGCAGGCGGGGAATTTCGGCTTTAAACGATACGAGTTAGGATTGGGGGGCCAAAGCCATGGGCTTGGTTTCCTTTTACTTGGGGGCCACAAGCAGAGCGACGGCTTCAAGCAATTGGATGGCGGAGGGCCTACTGGTTTTACCAAGGGGGATCTCTTAGGCAAGGTAGCTTACGCATGGGTGGGAGGTGGCTGGTCTCATCGCGCCCAATTAAAGTTAAGTCTTGCCAAGGAAACCTCACACGAAACCTATCTCGGTTTGACGGAGGCGGACTATCAGGCAAATCCCTACCGTCGCTATCGCGCCAGCGCCCTTGATGAAATGCGCTGGTTGTCAAGACAAGGGAACTTTACTTACGAGCTTGCTAATCTAGAAGGATTCACACTGACCTCGGATCTCTATCTGCATCACCTGGGGCGAAACTGGTCAAAACTTAATGGTTTTCGTGCTGCGAGCGCAGATCTTTACCAAATCCTGCTCGATCCAGCTGGAGAGCACCAAAATCTCTATCAGATTCTCATCGGCAACCAGGATTCTCAAGCTGCCGATGGTAGCGACACCCTCGTCATCGGTGACAATAACCGAACCTTTTTTTCGCGGGGGTGGCAATTAAGTGGTAGGAAATCCTGGTCTGGCTCCGACTGGGAACACGAGCTGGCTATCGGCTTGCGATTTCATCGTGATGAAATCTATCGCGATCACTCAGAAGAAGCCTTTGCCATGACTCAAGGTCAGCTCGTATCCACGACTGGAACAAAGAGTCTACTGACCCCGCAACATGATGCTGTAGAGGCGTTAGCGGTATACGCGCAGGATCGCTTCACTTGGGGAGAATGGTTGATTTCACCAGGGTATCGCCTGGAATGGTTAGAAAATGTCAGTGAGGACGCTGGCGCGGCGACCCAAGCACCTCAGAAAGAAACCCTGCATTCCTATGGTTTGGGCACTCAATACAACTGGTCGGACACCTTGTCCTCCATTTTGGGCTGGCATCGGGGCGTCTCGCCAGTCGGCCCTCGACAAGAGGCGAATATCAAACCCGAGACGGCAGATAATTTCGAAGGAGGCGTGCGGTATCACTCCGCTGGTTTTGGCCTGGAAACGATTGGATTTATGAGTCACTATCAGAACATCAAAGGTACTTGCAGTCTCTCTTCAGGATGTGGAGCTAATGAACTTGACCGCGAGTTCAATGGGGGTAGGTCGCAGCTTTATGGACTGGAATCCAGCTTTCAAACTGAGCCCCGTTTATCAGGTCTCGCATTGCCCGTGCAGGTGAATTACACCCACACTTTTGCTGCCTTTACTGAGGAAGGAAGCTCCGAGAACCCAGAATGGGGCATCGGTGTTATCAAAAAATGGGATCCATTGCCTTATATTCCGACCCAAAAGTTGTCCACCAGGTTGGGGGTGAAACATAACTTATGGCACCTATGGATATCTCATCTCTATCATGGAGAAATGTTTGATCAGGCTGTTGCGGATGGACGCAGAACCATTGCCGCTTATCAAGTGTGGGATGCGGGACTTTCCAGTCAATTTGCCAAACAATGGCAGGCCGCGATAAAGGTAGAAAATCTCAGCAACAAGGAATACGTCACCTCTTTGCGCCCTTACGGCCTTCGTCCTGGCAAGCCGCGTCTATTTCAGGTCGGGTTGGAATGGAATCTGTAACTTCTTGATCTCTGGAATGGAGATTTTTGCGGCGATCTTGGCAAAGGGACCAAGGTAGGCCGACCATAGGGTGCGAAAATCTCCGGCACCTCGATTGAGCCCAAAGCGAAAGATTTTCTCATTGCGTGATGACAACCAGGTGCCGTACCAACGATCCCATAGGGCAAAACAAACTCCATAGTTTTTATCGAAATGCTCCTGCCGATGACTATGATGGATCTGGTGCTGCTTGGGGCTAAGGAACCATTTTTCCAACGAACCAAATGAGATCGGGATATGGGAGTGCCGGAGATTGGCAAGCGACATGTTAAAGACAAAACCTAACGCATCTACCCCCAAGATATCCCAACCCGTTAGCTGATCGGAAAAAAAAGCAAGAAAAAACCCACTCACGAGTCCTAGCACCATAGCGTGGCGTAAGCTCATCAGGAGAGATTCCACGGGATGAACCCGGAATAAGGTCAGAGGTGAGAGGGTGGTGGCCGAATGATGTAAAGCATGGAAGTGCCAAAGCCAAGGGGCACGGTGCATCAGGCGATGGACAAAAAAGCGTGAAAAATCATCGAGTGTAAAGAGCACGACGCTGAAGGCGCTGGCTATTAACCACCATGGCCAGACTAGGGGCTCCGCAATCGAACTGGTAGCGTTATAAACAGCATAGGCGACGGTCACGCTACTCAAGGCCCATGGTGTCACCAGGAAAACTTTTACCAAGGCATTGACAAAATAGAGTTGCAAATCTAATTGGGAAGATCGAGACCACAAGACACGGCGAGTTAGGAGATGGCGAAAACTCTGGGACCAGCTTCTTTTGCTTGCGGATCCGTATCTGTACAACCACACCCAAGAGCCAATCAGGGCTGTGATTACGGCTCCATAAAAGATCCGTTTTTCAGGATCAAGAAATCCAAGTCCTTGCTCCCATAAGGTTTGCCAAAAAATTGCTGCGGAACTCATGCCTTTTTTTACCTAAAAAGGTTTTTCGCCAAAAGCTGGGAGCCAAAAAAATCAGCCCCAGCAATTTGATATTGATTATCATTATCGCTAATGCTATTTCTTGGCAAGTGCCATTTCGCTGAACTTTAGCTCCAAAGGTCTCTAACCATGAGTTTTATTAATTATTGTTATTATTTAGGTCTTGGTATCGCCGCTGGCAGTGGGTTTTCTCAAGTCAAAAACCCCTTGGCGGAAGCTAAGAAAACCCTTGCTGCAGCACCGCAAAACATCCTTGATACCCTCGCCACAGCGCCGACAGAATACCACTTTCCCTCAGCAAAAGATGGCCTGGAGAGCGCTATTTACACCGGCCAGACCTTCCGACAGGTCACGATGGTTACCTTCAAACGTTATATAGATAGTCTTAAGAGCGGTAACTACCCAGGTACTGCCGACGATGCGAGAGCAGCCCTTGACAGTTACTTTAGTTACCGTGAAGACAATCCCAACGATATGGATGGAGCTATCTATGCGTTCAGTAACCATCAAATGGTATTTGAAGACCTGCATGGTCTTGCGCTGCCAGTCGCCGAAGGCTTGTATTATGGGGATCTCAAAGGAGCCGGAAAAGATTTGCGCTCTAAGATTGCTGGAAATGATAATCCACTGATCCACGGTGCCTTACTGGGCTGGAATGCAACTGAAATTGTTGGTCACGATCTCCTGGCCATGGACTCTGATGGAAAGGCTGATGCCTTTGTGGAACCAGAAGATTTTGTCGACGCTATATTAGCAGGCATTGCTGAAAATGCTGCCCAGGGTTCTGCCTTTGAAATCACTCTGCCTGATGGCAGCAAACAGCTTATCATTGAAGCCTACCTAACTGAGGATGGATTAGATCTGGGGCAATTACTGCAGAAATTTTTGACTGGTGCCGTAAGTTTTTCACAAACCACCGAGGATTATCTCAGTGTCAATAAAGGGCTCCAAGCACAGAATACCCAGTATGATGGCCAGAATAATTATACGTCTCTAGAACACCAATGGGACGAGGGTTTTGGCTACTTCGGCGCCTCTCGCAGCTACTTGCTAATGACTCCCAGTGAAATTAGCGGTGGGCTGAATTTGGATGCAAACCACGATGGTAAACTGAGTGCCTTTGATGAAGTTAATTTCGGTATGTCCGTTAATGCTGCAAAACGTGATCTTGGTGACGTCGAAGCTAAGTCTAGGCTCGCTCAAGATACTGTGACGGCATTGACCTTGGGGCGCTACCTTATTCAGCAAAAGCCTCAAGGTTATGAACCCTATATGCAGGCGTTCGCGGCCGTAGCCAAAGGTAGTTTCGAAAAAGTCCTTGCAGCCAGTGGCCTGCACTATATCAACGAAAATATTGCCCTGATTGATACTCCGCTGGCCGAGTATTCCTTCAAGGAACATGCGAAAATCTGGAGCGAGATGAAGGGATTCTTATTGGCATTGCAGTTTAACCCTGACCCCATCTTGCCTGTTGCCGCTTTGATCGAAGTCCATGATCTTATAGGCGATCAACCTGCACTTTGGTCGGAGGGTGAAGCAGTGATGAGCGATTACCGGGGCAAACTTCTCCAAGCCAGAGATATTCTCGCGGCTCATTATCAGTACAGTGCTGCCACTGCAGCAGGATTCTAGGAGTTTCTATGACGGTATCGATATCAAGATACGCGATCGTGACTGGCTTAGTGTTGCAAGCGCTAGTCTGGTGCCAGTCGTGTGGTCTAAAATACAACAACAACACAGCCAGCGATGAAAAGCCACGGGAGCAGGCACCAGATTACGAAAAACTGCTACAAGGCTCAGAAAACGGTGATTCTGCGCCTGAGGGGGTGACTACGAATACCGATTCATCCCAGGGTGGAACTCAAGTTCTTGCCAAAAGAACCAGTGCGGATGTGATGAGACATTTGGGCCCGAATGTCATTTATCCAAGGGTTCGTGATTTTACGTTGCAGTCCACGAAGCTAAAAAGCGCTATTCAGAATCTTTGTCAAGGTGACGCTGGAGACATGGCGACGCACTTGCAAAAGCGCGTGCAAGCCCAAGCTCTTTGGCTAGAGGCTATGGGCCTTTGGCAGGAAATAGAAATGATGCAAGTGGGTCCCTTGGTTCAAGGGGATCTCCCGTGGCGGGGTCGCATCTATTCTTGGCCCGAGTACAACAATACCTGTGGCATCGATCAAGAGATCAATAAATTAGCTTTGGATCGGGGCGACTATCAGTTTCCTGGCCATTTACAGCCAGCCCTTATCGGCTTGCATGCCTTGGAATACGTCTTGTATAAACCACAATTGCACAAGATATGCGGGCGCTCCGGTCCCCCAGAATGGCAAACTTTGACTGAGCAACAGCAAGTTTTCGCCACGTGCCGGTACGGGTTGGGTCTCGCTGATCGCCTGGTAACAGATGCCAACGCATTGAACGCCCTGTGGGACCCAGAGCAAGTAAATGTGTCGGAGTTGCTCAGTCAAGGCACTCTTTTCAACTCAGATCAGGCCTTGCTTAATCACTTAACCGACGCCTTATCCTATTTTGAGAAAACCCTAGTCGAGAGCAAGCTAGCCTCACCTCTAGGGATTTTGCAAGGTTGTGTGTTCCAGTTACAGCCGGGAGGACGGGAAAAGCTTTGCTCATCCTTAGTAGAAAACGTATGGAGCCAGTCGTCCTTTGCCAGCCTCGCTCGTAATTTGTCGGGTTTGTACGCCTACTTCACGGGAACAGACCTGAATCCTGGAGGGTTAATCCTCGAAGAATCTCAAGCTACCCCTAGCCTCAGCCTGCTGACTCGTCAGGAAACAGGTGGCGGGGAACTGGCGCAGAGCATTGAAAACAGTATTATAAGTTTATATGCAGAAGTCACTCAATTGGGGAGTGATAAAACACTGGCCCAACTTTCTTCAGAGCTTGAGAGTCCACCCCCATACGATAGCATTACCGATTGTGACTCGCTTTCTCAAGGAGCGGAAGCCTGCTCCTTATTTAAAAACACCAAGAAGGCGGGCCGTCTGTTAAGAGATGATTTGGTCCGCATTTTAAAGGTGGAGTTGCCAAAGCAAAGTGCCGGGGATACTGACTAAAGGCATGAAGGTAGGATTCGCGGTTGCCTAAATGGCTGGTTTTTGATATAAGGCACTCCATAAATTTTTTGGGGAGCCATAAACATGAAAAACCTACGCAACCACCTTTTATTTATCTTATCTTTTGGGCTTAGCTCTTTCAGTCACGCCGCATCGCTGTGCGAAACTTATATCCAAGCCGACGAGAATGATCTGTTGCAGTCGGTGAGCGTTCTAGATCCTGCCGTTGACGATGTTTCGTCTTATGAGCTGGGACTGATCCAAAGCGCCGTTCTTTTTGGCGATCCTTCCAGCCCACTGACGCCACAAGAGGCCTTGGATATTTTTCTTGATAAGCCTCATGGATATAATGCTGGGACGATCGTTTATGGTTCGGTCGCTCATGGCGCCAAGAAATTCACCGCCGCGAAGGTTATTTATTACCCAGGTGATAATCCATACGGGGCCATCTTTGTGATTCACTCAGCTTATGCAGATCTTCTGGGAATCATCAGAGATGGCGATATTACTTGCCTTTAATATCGGTATGGAGAGGGAAGCTAACACCTAAGGACTTCAAGGTTAGCGAGCAGACCTAGGCGAGCCCAAGTCACTCAAAACAGAGATCTTCATAGCCCTCTTTCTCACAAGTGGTAGCAGGATCAAAATACTCGTCCTTGGCTGCTTCGTCTTCTCCTGAGTCTTCGCCCAGTTCTTCCCCTGAATCTTCGCCAACTGCCACATCGCTTTCAAGATACTCGGTGCTGGTCGCGAATTCCCCTTCGCTACAAGCCCATTCATACTCTTCGACCTCTTCGGAGCTTTCTTCGCTCCAATCCAAGGCAACGGTTTCTCCGTCTTCGCAGTCCCAGGCTTCTGCACTAAAGGAATCCGTGGCAAAGCTACTGTCGAGCTTCTTAGGCAGCTCTGCTTCCACAATCGCTAAGTCGCCGGTTTTGCCAAATGCAGCGATGCTGCTTGGGTCTTCGATGGTGTAGCCTTTGGCATCGAAATAGGCATCATAGGTCTTCGCTGAATCATTGAAGTCATTGACAAACAGCAGGTGGCCATGTTCATCGTTAATTTTTCCTGCGATGAGGTAGTCATAACTGAAGCTAACGTCTTCCATGGGGGCAGCTGTCGTGTCAACTTCCCGAGGCGACTCCTCAGAGATCTCCTCCTCGACGCTAATCTCTTCTCCAGCTCCAGGCGCGGTTTGTTGAAAGGTGCCAGAGCTATTTTCTGACAAGCGTACAGTTTGAATTTTCCCGTCATCTTGCAGGGTGAAAAGGCTTGAGGTAGCAAAATCGTCGATGGAGAATTTTGATTTGGAAACTATGGCTTTGCTGCCATCTGCACTTTCCCCATAGGACAGGGATTCCGTAAAGGTAAATTGATACATATCTTCGGCCCTTAACGCACGCTCAGAGCTGCCACTTTCGGAGGACATTGTGTCGGGAAACATAGAGGAATCGTACTTGCTAACGACGGTTACCACCGCCCGATCTTTCACTTCTTTAGATTTAAGCTCGGACATAAGTTTTAATTTCTCGCCCGATTTTCCAGCGCAAATATAGCCTACGACAGTATCGGGTTGGGACTTGGTGTCGATGTAAATGCCCATTTCGAGTCCCAAGTCTTTGCTCGCCTCATCTGTAAACGTTACTCGGTATTTTTTATTGAGTTCTAGTTTGGGGTCCTCTGATACAGCTTTAATCATGTCGGTGAGTTGCTTCCTGCTTGAGTTGATGCTGGACGTTCGGCTTTCCAGTTCGCAAGCTTCGCTTGATTTTGCCCCAGCCATGCGCAGCGCGGTTCCGGAGTCCTTGGTTGAGTATCGCAAGTCGATATTGAGGACCGAGGTCAGGTCGAGGTCCTTGATGGAGCTGGGGTTTGTTTTAGCATTTATTTTGGACTTTGCTTTCTCGGTCGGTTTGTCGCTATGTTCTGAGCTACAAGCGATGAGAGAAAGGAGAACTCCTCCGATCAGGAATTTGCGCGCGAGACAAAAACTCATTTTAAGACCTCCGTTGTATTGATGGAGAGTCTTTCGGCTCGAAGGTGACGAGGCAAAAGTTCCCCCTCAGCAAATAAAGGAAAGCGTTGGATAATTTGTTGGGTAATTTGTTACCAAGGCTTGTTTGCTATTGGTGAATGCCGAGAAGTCAAAAAGAATTGGTAGGAGTGAAAAAATTAGCGACTTTCGCTTTGTGATGCTCCGCTCACTGATCCACACTTATCTGCTCGCGCGCGAAGCCATTGGCGTTTGCTGCCCTGGCCCGGAATCTTTTGCGCGTACCATCCCGCAGACTCCAAAGATCGCCTGACAGCACCCGCCACACTATAGGTCATGAGAGTGCAGTCATGATCTGCAAGGAGGAAAAGGGAACGAAACCAATCATCCGTCCACAGCGGCGGGTTGCTCTTTGGGCTAAATGGATCTTGCCAAATATATTGAAAACCAGATCTCAACCTCGGTGCTACTTTGAGAGCATCCCCTTGCATCACATACCAGTTGATTTTACCGCCGGCTGCCGGCACGATCGTTGCGTGGAAGACTACCTGATCATCGATATTGGGTTCGTGGCTTAACAGACTGGGAATTTTGTCAACCTTTTGTAGTGCCTGGCACCAACTTACCCAATCCTCGGACCAACCTTGTTGCCAGATGGCCGAGCCAGTCCGTAGTTGTTCGATGAGTTGCCCGTCCCATTCCAAACTCACTAAGTCCAGCGTCCGGTTCTGCAATGGCACTTGCATGGAAGCAGGCGTCTCAATAGCTTCGGTGAAAGCTTGAATAGTAGCCATGGCGTTGTAGCCCAGGCCCAAGCCAATATCTAGAATTCGGACTTGCCCCGGCAAAGAGAACGGGGCGGCCACTCCACTGGCTTCAATATATAAGAAGTGCGCCTCCTGTCTCGCCCCGCCTTTGGAATGAAAGCATTCTAGGAGGGTTGGATGGAGGAGACTTAAACTCCCGTCGTCAGTCATTATAGGGGTGTAGTCGGTCAAATTTACTATTCCTTTTGGGAATGTTCGGGGGAAGGGAGCGGCATTCTTGCAGTTCCGGCACCTTTGGCATGCATCTATCAAGAATTAGCCCCGCTGCCAAGGGAGAAGCAGCTGGACTCGGCTGCGATTTGTTGATATCTCAAAGGGCTCATCGATGTCGGGGCGTAGCGCAGTTGGTAGCGCGCGTGGTTTGGGACCATGAGGTCGCAGGTTCGAATCCTGTCGCCCCGACCAGCTTTTTTTTCGCTGCGAATCTGGCTTCGCCAGAATCCTTCGCGTAAACATCTGACAATCTGCAAGTGAGCACCGTGAAGGCAGCCTATGGGCTGTATTACTCATGACTGAAAATAATATTATCCAAGACGAAGTCGGCTGGATCTATATTTCACTCATCGAAATGTCTAAGAATAAGAACATTTATGTAGAAAGCATAGAAGATGAGGGCGAGGAATTCGCGGTGCTGACCTGC
>JBIKVD010000395.1:0-3758 GCA_044357055.1 Oligoflexales bacterium
GAATAATAGACGTCCCACGTTGTAAGCAGCACATCTTTGTCCTTATCCAAGCGGTTCACTTTAAAAAAGCCCTGAGTTTCACCATTGATGTGTCCGACATTCAGAGGCTCGATGATCAGATTTTCCCCGCCTTTTAAAGGAACATGGGTTCCCGAAACGGTGACGGCGTAATAACCTTTGTCTATCCCTTCCACCAAAGGATACATACGATAGACTAACGTTTCCGGTCGATCAGCTCGATGAAGAGGGAGTTTTTGCCAGCTATAAAAACTGTATGTGCCGGACTCGCTACCGTGGGAATAGTAGTCCGATTCCAGTGACTGAAATTTCGCCGGCACCATATATTTAGTGTCTTGCCGATGCCCAATAATGCCATAGGACGAGAGATAGCTACTGTTCGCGACTTGAATCGGAAATTTAGCTTTTTTCGCCGTAATGCTGACACTTGTTCGCACATCTGAGGGAGTAATATCAAACTCATATTCCTGCCCTGATTCCACTGCAAATTCCATGTAATGGCTAGCTAAAGCGGGAACATTGGCATAGCGTATTGTCAATTCATCGGTGAATATCAGGAATGGCTTGTATTGCAGTCCCGTTTCCATCCTGGGGTGGAGCCCCAGGGCGATCTTTTGCCGCAAGCCGTCGACTCTATAGTCGACTTTAGGACCAATATCCACCGCCAGTTTTTGCACATCCCACCAAAGACTAACTGCCGCAGTCGTCAAAGTCGTGGTTTGACCATTCTGAATTAAAACATCACAGAGGCTAGTATTAACCAGGCTAGCTTCTGTCTTTATGTGCACACAATACTTGTCTTTGGAATCCAATTGCACCGTGCTGCCAATGGCCAGCGCCCCTACGGCGATGTTATTTCCACGAGTAACCGAAACCTTATAGTTAGCGAACGTAGCGGGGTCGACCCCCTCTGCCAAAACTTTTAGTCCTCCAAATCCGCCAACAGGCGTGATGTCTTCCTTCAATTGAGATTCGCGCTGGGCGACTCCGCAGCTGACAAGTACGACCATACTTAACTGGCCAAAAAATTTGAACATCCTTAACCTCCCCATGAATGCGATGAGGCCGATGAATATCCCAGGTTGAGAGATTATGTCAATTCTCCCATCCCCCACAAATTTCCCTGCTTGATCTTAACATCATGTATTTGCTGGATTTTATGTTCTGGAAATCAAACTTTTCTCAAGAAATCCGATGCCAAGCTCAAGAATGCGTAACAGGAGTGATGATCATGCAGGACATCTCGAGACGGTTTAATATTGCTGTCCCTAAACAAATTGAATTTGCTCAACCCGTCTTAGTGATTCAGGGTCAACAAGATCTGCGTTTGATCGTTGCTCACCAATTGCAAAAACTGACATTTTCTAAAGTGATCCAATGCGCCACGGGAATAGAAGCACTCGATATCATTCAACAGACCGAGAATCTTCAGGCAGTGTTTTGTGACTTTAGCATGCAAGATATGAGCGCAGCGGATTTGCTAACTGAAATAAAAAATAACCACTCTTTCTATTGGGCTCCCATCGTCATCACCATGGAGCAACCAAGTCAAGAAAAACTTATGTTAATGGTGGAGTCTGGCGCTGAAGAAATTATGGCAAAACCCTTCACCTTGGGCGATATCATGCCCAAACTAAAGGCAGCCTTTGCCAAATTCCACAACCCAAAAAATCCTGAAAAAGTCTATGAACTAGCTAAGTCTTGTCTCCGGCAGAATAACTTGACGGAAGCCCGTGAAATTTACCAGGCCTTAGCTGAATCCGCGCCCCAAGCGGCCAGACCCTGGGTCGGCCTCGCCAATGCAGCCCACTTGGAAAAAAACCTCACAGAGGCCTATCGTTGCTTGCAGGAAGCTGAGAAACGCAATGCCAAGTTTGTTCATATCTATGCATATCGGGGGCAGTGGCTGGCGGAAGAAAGAAAATGGGATGACGCTTTGAAAAACTTTCAGCGTGCCATCGAGCTTTCTCCACTCAATGGCTTCCGCTATAAAGCCGCCTCAGAACTCTTGATGCAAGAGAAAAAGCATGAAGAGGCAAAAACCCTGCTGCAGACGGCTATAAGCCATAATATTCAGTTCCCTGACTTACATCATTTCTTGAGCCAAGCTTGTTTTGCCCTGAAGGATTTTAAAGGTGCCATTAAAGCTATTCGACAGGCTCTCAGTGCAGACGCCGAGAATATCACTTATCTCAATCAATTAGGCATTTGCTATAAAGAAATGGACATGATTGAGGACGCGATCAAAACCTACAACGCTGTCATTAAGTTAGACCCGGACAACATCCCAGCCCTCTACAATAAAGGCATCCTCTGCAAAGATCAGGGTCAAACGGGCGAAGCGATTAAAATCTTTGAACGGATTTTAAAGAAGAAACCTAACTTTGCACCAGCCTTACAAAAAATCCAAGAGTTGAAATCCGCAAAACATGCATCGTAAGTTGCTTCGCTTGAATATCAACGCACTTAGTAGAAGTTGACGTTCTTGATGGAAAAGTAAGCCTGCTTGATGTTGCATCCAAGGGCCAGAGGTGTCTGGGTCTGGGCAAAAAAGCCTTTGCAAACAGGACCTGAGACGAGATTCCACCGGCTTTGGTCTGGGAGTTGACGAAAAGCCTGGGTAGCGGCATCCGACTCTTCCATCAAGGTACAGGGCCGAAAGAACGATTGCTTGCCGCTTCGACGAATGTCACCAAGGGCCACGATTTCATTTCCCAGGGTCACAGCCATTTTTCCATTTCCAGCTTGATTTTGGAAAGAACTTGGCAGGTCAGAAGCGACGACCCAGGCAAGATTCTTCATATCGTTCATGCTGACAGTAATGGACTCTTGCTCCTTAACATCTTTCCCCCCAGCATCCAAAAGCTGGTTCAAAGTTGCAATGGGGACGATCTCAGGCAACTGTGATTGCGTTGGAAGTTTCCACTCCAACATGATTTTATGCCATGTCCCCGCTGCCAGTTGGGTATCGGAAACCGGCCAAGACAGAAAGTGATTTTCGTCCTGGTACCTTAAGCCAAAAATGAGGATCCAACCGTTGGATTTTTTTTCCATCCACAAGCGCGGCTGCAAGGACGAGGTTTGCTCCAACTGCCCGCAGTTTCCCAGGGAAACCAATGCATTTTCTGGACCTTGCAAAGCTTTCTCCTGCCAGTCTTTGTCCAAGAGGATTTCGAACGCCAAAGTTCCTGACAAATCCCGCACCAAAGGCAAGAAAAGGGGATCTTTGTCATCCGCAGATGGTCGCCACTCGCTTGGCCTGATCGAATACATGGCGGGAAGCGATGTCACGGGGCTTGCGGCCGGCTGATCCTCCGTATCCAATACCTTAAGGATCGACGGCCAATGGCTAGCAAGAGCATCCTCCAACAACAAATGGGAGTTTTGCATGTCCTCGAGAAAAAGACGGACAGTGAAAACGTATTGCATAAAATTAGAGCTGTTAGACCTAATTCCCTGATCGAGCGAAACTTCCACAGCTGGAAAATGCTCGCCCAGCAGAGTGCCCCGCACAGACAATTGCGGAACTCTTGTTAAAGGGGTAGACCCCGAATCGGGTTGTCTATTCATGGACGGACTGTCCTTGAGCCAACCAGGAGGATCTATCTGCAAGGCCTTTAATTTGAAGTTTTTTTCCTGGAGTTTCCCGATGATTTGCGACTTCTCTTGCAAGAAGCTTATAATCGTGTCGTTTCCCGAGCCCATGCCAACGAAAAGCAGATCTCTAGGCGACGTCCCCT
>JBIKVD010000095.1:0-12539 GCA_044357055.1 Oligoflexales bacterium
TCGCCTCCCAAGCGGCATTCGGGCTTACCAAAAACATGATCGGCAATTTTCCCGATCATGTCCGCCATCTGATCACCCACCCCCAACATCATGGCCGGCATGAGCAGCATATTTTGCAGTCCATCTCCATCACCATCATCCTCGCCTGCGGTCTCCTCCAACAGGCGCAATGCTTGGGCTTGCTCGCCGCCTGTCATCGATGGAGGAATATCTAACAATAGGCTTTGGAACCCGGGCATTTGCTCAACAGAGTTAACGCTGCCGCCACTGCTGCGACCGACTCCAGCGCCCACTTGCGACTGCGTGTTCGCTGCATCCTCTTCCTTTTCTTTCTTTTCACACGAGAAATTCGCAAAACCGATGACCGCTATTAGGAAGCTGCTAAGTAAAGCTGGGTTGCAGGATCGAATAGACATAAGCGACTCCTTTAGCCAAAATCTAAGCCCCCTGCTGTAGCGCACCGGGCTATCTGAACCTAAGAGTTATCGCGGCTTGATGGTAAAACTTGAGGAAATATTAAGACAATCCATGATATCAGTTGCTTATGCAGCTAAATGAATCTTCGTTTCATGGTGCGGGGATTAACGCTAAACCAGCAAACAAAGCCATACCGGTCTTCAAAGCCTTGTCGTTAAAGTCAAAGGAGGGGTGATGGAGAGATGGATAAGGCAGATTGCCATCGGCCAACCCGAGAAAGACAAAAGCTCCTGGACGCTCCTTCAGGTAGTAGGCAAAATCCTCGGCTCCCATGGTGGGCTCCGTCAGTTCTTGACAGACTGAGTCAGCAGATCCCCACAGGGTGGTAATGGTGTCGCGCACTCGCTGAGTTGCAGCGGCCTCATTGATAACTGGAGGATAGCCTTCGGTAAAATCACATTGTATTTTTACCCCATAAGCTTGGGCGATACCTTCGGCCTGCCGCACGATCGTCTCTTGGATCAAGGCAAGATCCTTTAGGCTTAAAGCACGAATCACCCCTGACATCTTGAGTCGATCAGGGATAACATTGGAGGTCGTTCCCGCCTGAACCACACAGATCGAAACCACTCCGGGCGAGGTGGGAGCCATAATTCGCGAATTGACGGTTTGCAGCTGCGTGATAAGTCCCGCGGCTGCCACGACTGGGTCCACTGCCAAATGGGGCATGGCCGCATGCCCACCCCGGCCGATCACCTGGATGTGCAAAATAGCACTGGCAGCCATCAGCGGACCACTTTTAACGCCAATGCTCCCTACGGGTAGAGAAGGCCAGCCGTGTAAACCAAAAATAGTTTCCACATCCTGTAGGCAACCCTGCTCGCACATGACTTTCGCGCCCCCGCCTTGTTCTTCGGCGGGCTGAAATATCAGCTTAACGGTGCCGCGCAGATGAGCTCGCAACTCGGCGATAACGGACGCAGCTCCAAAAAGATTGGCCATGTGGCCGTCGTGACCACAGGCATGCATGGAGCCTTTATTCTTGGAGCAGTAAGGGAGATCATTTTGCTCCTCTATAGGAAGGGCATCCATGTCCGCTCGTAAGGCAATCGTGGGTCCAGACTGGTCACCGCGAATCGTGGCGGTGAAGCCATGCTCCGCCATTAGGTTTCCTACCTGCACTCCCGCAACCTCAGTCAAGCGAGCGCGCAACAATTCCGAGGTCGCTTTTTCTTGCCATTTCAATTCAGGCCTCTGATGGAGTTCTCGTCGCAACGCGGTAGCGCGGGAGACATGGCGCTCAATAGCCGAGAAAATCAGTTGCGGCATCTTTACCGCGAGGTCATGAATTTGCATGATTTATCGCCTTAATTTTAGCAACGAGACGCAGGACAACGTTAGGGGCTCGCGAATTTCCAGGTGTCGCATCCCAGAAAAGTTTGCGCGACTCGCCCCCTCAAAGGGATGTTCAGAAAGCAACTGTTTTTCGCCAAACCATGAAGGTCCGAAACTTCCCAGGGTTTCCCAGTTTCAAGAGTCTTAAGCATGACGGCGCGAAAGGTTCTCGCAACCTCAATCGATCCATGCTGATCACCGATACCAAGAAAATTAGCTGGGGCAGACGCAAAAACATCGCAAAGTCTTGGCAGCGATAATTGGCCCCGTAAATACAACTCCCAGAGAATGACTAACGCAGAATCTAAGCCCGTCGTGCCAAATGCCGCCGTTTTGAACTGACCTTTGACCTCTGATTCATGGGGAGCATGATCGGTCGCTACAAAATCAACAAGACCACTCTGCAAACCCGCGATCAATCCAGCTCGATCATGTTCCGAGCGCAGCGGTGGATTCATCTTATAGGCAGGATTGTCGATGCGTATATCATCGCCGGTCAAAAAAAGATGGTGAGGGGATACTTCGCAGGTTACCTGTAAGCCTTGAGCTTTTGCCACAGTAATAGGCTCCAAGGTTCGTACGCTGGACACATGCAGCACGTGATATTTTGCTTTGGGATAGCGAGCGAGAAGTTTGAGATCCCGGACCACCATCGCGACTTCCACTTCTTCATCGTAGGAGGTGACTGCCAAATGCTCTTGCACGGAAGAGGGTGCCAAGATTCCTCCATGGCCAGGAACTTCGGCGTGTTGGAGTACGGTGAATCCCAAAGCATGGCTCTGAGCAAAAATTTGTGACATCAGAGCATCATCAGCCACCCCCACTCCATCATCGGTGAAGAAGCGAACTCCAGATTGCACCAAGGAGGCAAAATCGACTAACTCGCGTCCCCGCTGCCCTTTGGTCAAGGCTGCTGAAAAAAGCACCTCTACAGGCAAGCCATGTTGCGCGCGTGCGACTTCGGCGCGCCCTTGGGCGAGCACCTGGACACAATCAATCACTGGCTTCGTATTGGGCATGGTGAGAAGGGCACTGATGCCACCATGAATGGCTGCATGCAAACAAGAATCCGCTGTTTCCTTTTGCTTTTGACCTGGAACGCGCATATGCACTTGTGGGTCGACGCCAGCCGGCAGTAGCGTCATACCATCGCCCTCAATGACGATTGGCCATTCGGATTCGTTCCAATCGGCCTTGCTACCGATCCCCTGTAAAACCCCTTGCTCAACGCCTAACCACCTAGCTGGTTCCGCTTGCGCCTGGGTTTGCTTGGCTACAGTGACATTTTTAATCAGGTATTTGCTAACATTCAAAGGGATAGAAGGGCTCACGCAGGCACGATCCTTTCATGCCCGCTCTTGCACTCTGGGCATCTTGGAATAAGAGAATTCTGGTATCTCAATTTCAACCACAAAACGGCTGGCTTGGGAATAGATCCTTGTCCTTCCGCCTGCATTCTTTACCAGTTCTTGTACGATTTCCAAACCCAAGCCATATCCTGCCGGCTTGCTGCCTTTTTGACCAATATCGTTTTTGATTTGGATGAAAACAGCTCCACAGGAAAGATCCTGTTCAAAGGGCCTGTCCAGACAAATAACCTCGCAGCTTCCCGTTTTGCCCATAGATTCGATACCATTCGTCACCAGATTCAGCATAATCCTTTGCAAATGACGCTCTTGCAGGGGCATCAAATGCCAGCTATGAGCGCGACAAATCAGCCTTTTCATCGCTTGTGGATAAGCTAGCTGCAAGATGTTTTGAACCCGGGCCCAAACCTCTGTCCACTGGCAAAATTCAAGGGGCTTCTCAACTAAGCCTAAATATTGTTCAACCAGGTCCATCGCCTGACCATAGGCAATGGTATGGCCCTCTGGGACAAGTGTTTTAGTTTGGTCAGTCTGCTGACTAGGGAGCGAACTTTGAGGAGCGCTTGACCTGCCCATTTCCTGCGCAAGCATTCGAAATGGCACCAAAATATCATGCAAATGCTTTAGAAGGTTTCTGTCTACCATGGACTTCCCCCGATCACCAGATCGTGATCTGCAAGGTCTGTACCAGGGCATTGGAAATATAGCTCACTGAAATGATTGCATTAAGATAGGGTAGAACCCTAAAGATCTGCGCTAATCTTTGACATTGCACAGGTGGCAATAGCGCATCTGGTCGATAGAGAAGTAGTTTGCAATGGGCTGTTTGATGCCGTTTCGATCGATGATCTCCAAGTGCACATGGGGTCCAAAGGTGGTAAATCCTGTCCAGCCCACCACACCCACGATCGTGTCTTGAGTCACTCGGTCGCCCCATTGAACTCGGATGCTGTCTGCTTTCATATGCGCCATGATCGTTTTCAACCCATTATCATGCGTGATATAGACCCAGCAACCATAGCCACCTTTATTATCGCAACCTGCATAGCCAATCTTTCCCGGAGCGATGGGGCGAATAGGGGTTCCTAAGAAAGCATTGATATCCCATGCATTGATGCTTCCACGATCGATATGAGCTTGCTCGTCACTGGTCAAGATCCGACCCGCAACAGGCAGTTTCAGTGTGCCATCTCGAGAATTCATGCGCCCGTGGCTGCATACAGCGTATAAAGAGTTGACCCAGCCTGTGAAAGGCTTGCCATCTAACAAGCTCGTCATCTCAACTTTGTGCCATTTTGTGGATGACTTTTGAAGTGCCCTATCCTCAATGTTAATGCCATCAGTCACTTGCGCAAGATTTTTGACAATATAACCGGAATAAAGACTATAAACATAGGCACCTTTCACATAAGGCGTGTCCCTCACCGGCAATGTCTGAACTCCTGCTTTCACGACCTCAACATAAGGGCAAGAATCTAAACAGCTCGCATAGAGGCTGCTTACCCACCCTCGTTTCAAATCAGCTCCCTTAACGTACTCGATTTCTAACCATTCTTTGCTAGCTAATCCCAGCGCGCTATCGCGAATTTCTCGACCTTGCACCTGGCCTATGACCCTCATGGAATCACCGGTATGCAGCCTATCCAAAAAGCTGAAATCGGCGTTGGGACTAGAGTTAACTAAAAGCCGGGCCCCCTGAGTATTGGCAACCTGGCGAAGATCGCACTTCCCGTGGGCGGACGTGGCAAGCAATACGAAAGCGGAAAGGCTCAGACATATGGCTAAAAGACCAACAGAACATTTACCGCGAAAAAAACGCGATTCCATCATGTGAAACCCTCCTTGGTTCGATGAAAACTCAAATTATTTATGGTGTTCTGTCTTCATTTGAGCAGATTTTCCGCTTGAAATCACGCGAAAATCACCAAACATGGGCGAAGCAACGTCGAAGGCGGGCTCAAGGCCATTTATAAAATCTTGAATAATGCTAATTTTGTGAGTATAAACGCGCACCAGGTAGGAAGCGCTACTTGGATGCTCACGAGAATTTTCTGTGGCCTGGGTGCAAGGCTTGAAAATCAATCCAACAAGGTTCTGTTAGCCATGGCCGCCAATGAAACCCCATTCTTGCCAGAATATTTTCGTCCCCTTGGGCGCCCCATCGGCTATGAGTTCGAAGGCCTGCGTTTAGATAACTATTTGGCAAACCATTTTCCCTTCTTCAGTCGATCCGCTTGGCAGAAGCGCATCTCAGAGGGTGCAACCCGGGTAAATCAAGAGCGTACAAGAATCGCTTACAAGTTAAAATTAGGCGATCAGGTTAGCTACTATCATCCGCCGGAAATAGAGCCGGAGATACCCGCTGATCTTCAGGTCCTATTTCAAGACCCTGACCTAGCTGCTTTGAACAAACCAGCCCATATGCCGATGCACGAGAATGGTGCTTTCTATAACCATACCTTCACCAAGCTACTGCAAAAGAAACTTGGTGCTGAATGGTTTCCGGTCCATCGTCTAGACAAAGAGACCTCGGGAATTGTCCTTTGTGCCAAGAGCCCAAAAGTGCGTAACCAATTGGCCAAACAGTTCAAGGTAGGGTCCGTTGAAAAGACCTACCTCGCTATCACCCGGGGAGAGGTACCCACCGACGAATTCTTTAACGAAGAACCGATCGGTAAGCCAGCATCCAGCCGGATTCGCATTAAGAAATGGGTAGACCCAGAAGGATTGCCCGCGCGAACGGAATTTACCGTTATCACCCGAATGAATGGCCAAACCCTGATTGCCGCCTATCCAAAAACGGGGCGAACGAATCAAATCCGCATCCATCTTGCCGCTCTTGGTTATCCTATTGTCGGAGACAAACTCTATCATCCCGATGAAGAGGTGTTCCTTCTCTACACCGATGGAAAAGATCCTGTGCAAGCTGCAATTCTTGCAGGGCACAGCCGGCTATGCCTCCATGCCGCTGGAATCACATTCGATCATCCGCTGGCAACGAATACCAAGGTGCATGTTCAATGTCTGCCTCCGCCGGGTTTTTCGCCTTATCCAGAGATATTAGAGAGTCTCAGGGGCGAAACTCTAGTTCGCCCCTGAGACGTGTCCCGAACGAAGTGAGGGATCGCCCACAGATCAGGCGTTAAGCTTTGTTGCGCACTGCCGGATCAATGGTCGCCGATCAATATGCTATTTCCTTCATCTATGAGGGAACCCAATCCTTAGGAGCAGACCAGACCTGCAAGATAAGCGCATAAAATCCCTCACTCACCAATCAGACGGTATTTGATACCCTGATCTATTCAGCAAAGGTAATGGCGTTCTACGCTTTGATCGAAGCAAAGCAAAATTCCACGCTCCTTGCATGTCAACTCTCAATTCACAGCCATCGCAAAAGCTAGGCGTCCTGTCAATGTTAGCCAGGAGAACATCCCTGCAAGCGGCTCGACAATGTATTCACCTGTCATCATGGTCTTTGATGCCGAGGGAAATCTCTATATCGTGGAAAGTTAAAGTCATCTTATTCGCAAGGTCGCTAAAAGGGCAACACGTTTTGCTCACCAATGGCGTCTCAGTGCTGGAAATAAAAGAAAATCCTCAAGTCGAATATAAAAGACCGAATTTTATGCAACAAAGCGAGTTCGAGAATACATTTGGCTGTTGCCATCCCAGAATCGTAAATCATCAGTTTGGCCTGGGTCAGCAGTTCCGAAAAATGGGCGCGTTACTCACGAATCCTTGCCAGCTCCTATTGCCTCCTAAGAACCGTACTTCCTAGCTAAATGCGGAAAAGTGCGACTGCGCCCAGAGCCAACCAAAGAAGTCTTTTGTGCATAAAACGACAGAGAAAAGATCCAGAAGTATTGAAAAGGCCATTGCACGGGAATTACGATGGATGGTTCTTTGCCGATAAAACCACATGAGTCGCTTGACCCGCGACTGATATCGCTGCAGTAAATCTAGGCTTAAGGGATTTTTTGATGAATAAAGTTGGAGCGAAGAATCAAAGTGTTGCCATCGAAGAGATTGTCGCGCTTTTATCGCAACTGCGATCAGGAAAAATGGCTACCCTGATCACGAATGCTGATAACGGTGGAATACTGAAGCCAATCATCGACGAAGTCAATGCGCTAGCGCAGCATTTGCAGGCCCAAGCCCAAGCCCAAGCCCAAGCGGAGAAGTTTCTTACATTATCGCTCGACATGCTTTGCATTGCAGGGCCGGATGCCACCCTTCAAAGGGTTAATCCTTCTTTTATGCGCGTGCTCGGATATTCCGAACACGAGTTACTTTCGCAACCATTTCTGAATTTTATTCATCCAGAGGATGTCGGAAAAACACGCAAAGAAGTTGAGAAACTCGCAGCTGGGGAGACAACTCTTTACTTTGAAAATCGCTATAGAGCGAAAGACGGTTCGTACCGAACCTTTGGCTGGACCTCGTCTCCAGATTCTGCGACCGGATGCTTATTTGCAGTAGCGAGAGATATCACTCAGCAAAAACAAGTCGAGATCGATGCAAATCTTCTTGCAAATAGACTTCAAGAAGCAGAGTTCATATCAAAAATTGGTTTTTGGGAGTTATATTTAGAAACCCACCAGGGGAAGTGGTCGAAGGGCCAACTGGCTCTATTTGGTCTCGAATCTCTGAGCAACGCGCCTACCTTTGAAATGTTTATTGGATTTGTGCATCCCGAGGATCGAGTCAGAGTGCAAACAGAGTTTGCCCGAATTCTTGAAGAGAAAGTGCAAAGATTTGAGATCGACTATCGAATATTAATCGAAAACGGCAAAACGATTCGTTGGCTGAAAGAACACGGGACCCTAGAATTGAGCGATAAAGGTAAGCCATTACGCATCTCTGGATCAATCCAAGATGTGACACAGTCAAAACTTGCCGAGGTCGAATTGAAAGATCTTTTAGGCACTTTAAACTCTACTGCGCAAGCTCTTGAGCGTACCAGTCAAATGGCTAAAGTTGGTGGCTGGGAACTTAATCTCAGCACAGGTCGAGTCAATATGTCCAAAGAAACTCTGCGCATCCATGAGATCGACGACAACTATGTTCCCCCCTTGTATAGCACCGGCTCAGAATGGTATCCGCCAGAATCCTGGCCGACCGTCTTGGCTGCTGTGCAAGCGGCGATCGAGCTCGGTAAACCTTATGATCTTGAGTCAAGATTTATCACGGCAAAGGGACGCACCATTTGGGTGCGCGTTCAAGGATTCCCAGTGGTTGTTGCGGGGAAGATTACTCACTTGCAAGGAACTTTCCAGGACATTACTGAGCGAAAAGAAAAGGAGTTGGAGAACAAATTTGTCGGTGACGCCATGGGATTCGGAATCTGGAAACTTGACCCTGTGACCAATGCAATTGATTGGGACGATAGAATGTACGCATTGTTTGGCGTTGACCCAAAAGAATTTTCCGGAGCCTATTCTGCCTGGGAAAATACGCTTTCACCGAAAGCAAGAGAAGAAACGGTTAACCAGCTTCAACTTGCACTCAGAGGGGAAAAGGAATTTAACACTGAATTTGAGATAGTACTAAAAAATGGCGAGATTAGGCATATCGCAGGCCGTGGCATCGTGATTCGTAACGATAAGGGCGAGCCCATTAAGATGTATGGGTTAAACTGGGACGTGTCAAACCGAGTGCGCGGAGAAACTGAGCTAAAATCAGCTAACATGCGGGTGATTCGCGCCGCGAAACTCGCATCTCTTGGTGAAATGGCTGCGGGCATAGCGCATGAAATAAATAATCCACTTGCCATTATATACGGAGGAACTCGGGCTTTGCCAAAGTTTGTGCACGATCCGGCTCAACTATCCAAAAGGATTGAATCGATTCAAGCGGCGTCTGAGCGAATAGCCAAAATTGTTAAATCCCTTAAGAAGTTTTCTCGCACTGAAGATAAGTCAGAATATAGGCTGCATTCGCTCTCAGCTATTATCAAAGAGGCCTTGATTTTGACTTTCGCGAATTCGCAGCAGAATTCAACCTCGGTGCAAGCGGAGTTCAAGTCTGAAGGATTTACGTTTTGTGACGAAATCGAGATTGAGCAGGTTATGATCAACCTGATCAACAATGCGATTGATGCTGCAAAGGGTGGTTCGGAGAAGTGGGTAAGGATCGAAGTGTGCGAAGACGCGACAACTATTTTCATTCGTGTTAGGGACTCGGGGCCTGAGATGGATGCTGTAGTAAAGGAGAGGCTTTTTCAGCCTTTTTTTACGACGAAGCCGGTCGGTCAAGGGACTGGACTCGGGCTTTCGATTGTTAAAGGTATTCTGGACGAACATCATGCAAGTATTGAAGTGGCTGTTGATGACCCCAATACTTGTTTTGAACTGAGATTCAAAAAAGCGGAAGCAAAAAAGGACGCGGCTTAGCATTTTCTATCTTGACTTTGCTGGACCCAATAAAGTGAATCACCGCTTTTACCAGCATATTTCTGGTAGGCTCAAAGCGTACGTTAAAAGAATCAGGGCCGTTGAATGAGACCGCTTCAAAGAATTCTCCGCCTCAGTTATATGATTTTAGGGAGCTATATCTACTGTTGGGGGGGGGCTATTGCACAACGGAAAAAATCTCGAATGGGTATAAATACTGCAGATGCTTGGCTGTCCACTATGAAAAAATAAGAAGAAAGGAGGAATCTACTGTCGTCCACGCAGCCAAACGGCGAAACGATACCAAGGGAGCAATGCCAGACAAATATGGCTTATCTTGGCAGATTTTGAATTGGCGCCAACTCTTGAGCCTTCAAGTAATGGTCCACCTTTTCCGAATCATCTTGGCCCTATCCACGGAGAGGATCCCGATGCATTCACTAGCGTTCGTTTTCATAGTGGTAAGTCTTCTCGCCTGCGAGGGCAGCAAAAAAAATACTAGCTCTGCCCCTGCTCCCGTCAATGCCGCTGCTGCCAGCGAAGATACAGAAAACCCTCCTCCAACGATCGAGTCCGGATCAGAGCCAGACCTAGCAATTCGTGTAGGTATCACAGAGACGGGCGCCGGCTATCAGGGCAGCATCGTTAATTCGTCAGAAAGCTTACTTATTTCTCTCGACGCAGGTCCCTTGTCAGGAACCTCATTGGAGGTGGAACCGGGAACATTCAGCATAGCAACCCAGGTCACCATTGTAGAGGGAGCGCCGCTGGCGACGGCGCAGAATTCCCAAACTTTGGGCAATAACATGACCGCGGCGGGAAAATCGGTCATTATCTCATCCTCGTCTTTCGAAGATCCTAGCAAGCCCATTCCTATGAATCTTGCTCTCGATCTGCCCGCAAATTTGTTAACAAACGACCAAAAAGTGGGCGTGATCTTTATGTCCGTTATTTATGGCGAACAGTTCAAAGTTATCCTAGGAATCATCCCTAGCTCGCAGGTGGAGAGAGCGAACGGCAAGATAAAATTTGGGGCACCATATTTTGGTGCCTACCAGCCCGTGTTGCTGCCCGCAGAAATTGACAAAGAATTTAGGCTCGAAATTGACCAAGACATTATTAGCGCCAGCGGAGACGTCGTCATCGTGGATGGGGGTGATAAAATCCCGCCCATTCCAGGAAATAGCGGCAACCTTACAGTCATGAGTTTGGACCATGCAAGCGCCACCATCGGCTTTGAAATTGGGGAGGACAACTTTAGCGAAGCACAGAACTTGGCCTATCTTGCCTACTTCTCTCAAGATGCAAATCTTGACTCGATAGCGGCTGTTGAAGCAGCTATGCCAATCGGGGATTACAGAAGAAAAATCACGACCATTAGAATCGATGGTTTGGGCCATTCGCAAACTTACCATATCAATGTGATTGTGCGCGACGAAATGAACAACAAAGCCATCTACAATAAGATCAGCGTCACCACCATCACACCAAATTTTGCTCCACAAATTGCAACCATCACCCCCTCAGAGAGCACAGTAAGCCATTCCTATCGCAATATTTTGAACTTAGCTGTGAGTGCTACGGATGGAAACGGGGACAGCCTATCTTATGAGTGGCTCCTGAATGCAAATACCTCTAGTAGGCTTGTGGCCACAGACAACACTGCTAGTTTCACGCCCTCCCTTGACTATGCTGGGTTAAATACCATCGAAGTGCTGATCAGTGACGGGAGCAACACCGTATCCCAGCGCTGGCAGGTCAACGTTCATCTTTTTCAAGAAGGCTGTATGAATTTAGATCCCGGAAATATTTGTACCCTGGCCGGGGCCGTCAACATGGGCGATGGCGCCCAACCCCTGGTAGACATGGCAAACATCCGCATGTCGCCCTCCTATGTCACGGGAGATGGTGCTGGCAATTTATTTGTTTCTGATAGTGAACTACATGTGATCTGGTTCTACAATCAAAGCGATAGCCCCGTGACCAGGCTGGGATCGGAAGTACCTGCTCACACGCTAGCGATTTTAGCGGGCAGCGGTGCGCTGGGAATCGGCACGGATGGTGACCCTAAAAATCAGTTTGCCCTGGGACGTCCCAAGGGAATCGCTTACGATAGTGATTTAGATTTACTTTACGTCGCACTGTACGAATCTCATGCCGTTGTGCGCATTGGCTCAAATGGTCTGGTTCATAGAATATTTGGCACGGGATCGTTCACCAATCTTACCGCAACCAATACAGATGGTAACGCCGGAACCAGCCATGTATGCGTGAGTCCCATCGGTGTCAGCCTGGACCAAGCTAATGATGCACTCTATGTGGCTTGCAATGGCACCCACACGATAAAAAAAGTAACGTCAGCCTCTCATGCAATCCTGGCTAATATCACGGCTTCCATCGTCGTCGGCAAGAAAAATGGTGGCGGGACGACCACTTCTGGCGCCCTTGATGGGGCATTGGGAGGTGCGGGCGCGGCCTTCACCTTCTATCCTGTTGCAGTAAGATTTGGTCCCGATGGGAACCTTTACTTTATCGAGCATGGTAGTGGTAATCAGTGTCGGATTCGCGTCGCCAATCTCCATTTAACAAATGCCAAAGGCTTCTTCAACAATGCCATTAGTGCCGCTGCAAACTCTGTCACCACCATTATGGGCGGGGCCGCTTGCACAAATATCCCTAGTAGTGGCGTGTACAGTTCCCTACGCTTTCTCAGCCCCAACGACCTGGATATTCTAGAATCTAACACAGGCGACGTTAAAGCCTTTCTGATCTCTAACTCCGGTGCCAATCGAGTTACCTTAGTCAATAATTCCGCGAGCCCCATCACCTTGGGCAATCGCACCATTACCGCTTACAACGGTGACTCGATTCTAGGAAATGGTTCTGGGGGTTTTAATGGCGATACGCTCCCAGGGGCGTCGACGCGCATATACTTCCCCTTAGGTATCAGTATCGATGCGACAAGGCT
>JBIKVD010000396.1:0-3754 GCA_044357055.1 Oligoflexales bacterium
TTTGGGAGGAGGCACCAGGGCCACCAGCTTTTCGATAAACTGCGGCTTTGACAATCTCGATGTTCAGTGGGCTAGGACCACTGTTCAATCACGTGGCCTTTGACCTTTCCTTCTGTCAGGGCTCATTCAGACTAGGTTCTTCTTTGGAGCGAATTTCTTTGCGAAATGCTTTCAACCGAGCAACTCCCTCTTGGTCATCATTTTCTTCTGCTGTACCGAGGCAATCAAAAATACACGCTGTCCATTTAGTGATATCCCCGCTTGAGAAGGGTTTTTCCATATTGGGACTAAAACCACAATTGGTCATGGCAGTTCTTTCGACCTCAGACAGGGCAGCAAATAGAGCTGCCAGAGGGGTTAGAGTTGCACTGAATTTTGTAGCAAACAGAGCCTTCAAATCTGCACCTTTGATCCCCGTTGCTCTATATCGATTAATGATATCAATGGCAATAGACTCGCTTTCAGCTTTGTAATACGGCTCCAAGATTGTTGAAATTTCTCCTGCGGCAAACTTTTGGAGTAGGCCAAATTTTAAACTATCAAGTACATCTGAGATATCCCATTCGAGACCCAGATAAAATAAGTCTTCAATAAGACCCATGTCTTTGGCACCGCCCAAATAGTCTTCAATGATTGCTGTTGGCCCCAAAACTGGGTGTGCTCTACGCGCCACTTCAAAGCCCGACAAGTAAAATATTTGCAAGGTTGAGTATGTTGCTTTGATCGGCGCGCTTGCAGAGAGGATGGTGATTACTTTCCCAATATCTCGTGAAAGTTCTGCTGATTTAAGCGGATTATTGTATTTGACTCCAGCCAAAGCCTGGGAGATGTCGGCTGCTACGACTGAAAGCTTCTTACTTAGCTTGTAGTCCCTAGCAGCAGGCTGACTCATTGCCGGGTGATGTATTGCTTTGGAGCTGGTCGTGATTTTTACCTCTCCCTGAGTTGGAGCTGGAGCTTGATGCCTGCATGAAATCGTTTGAAAAAGCAGCACCAAGGCAAAGATTTTGTGCATGATTGATTCCTTTAAATTGGACTTTACACCCTGATATGGGTACGTACTTCCTTTTGTCATATGGAGGAACTTCAATTGTAGCCCATCGATTGAGAGAATGCCAGAAAGTCAAACTCAGCACAGTAGGGGCGGATCCAGGCCGCTGAGTCGGACGCCGCCTGATGGTGTAAACCATGAGAAATGGAGCCCCACACCCAATCGCAAAAACTGTGGATGTGGGCTCCGTCGAAAAAAAATTACGAATCCTGCGACAAGTCTAACTCCTGATTCTTTAAAGGTGACGCCGTCAGCACTGAAGGAACTAGAATGGTATTGCAGCTCTGCAGTCACCGACACCGTTTTCCGCATCCTATCATACATCCGGCTCCATGGGGAAAGCCAGTGCCGCTGGCTGGAGAAGTTGTGGTTTCATCTGTCATGGGGTGAGTATCGCAACAGGACTGACTATGCCCGCTGATTTGCAGGGTACCGGAAGCAAAGGGAACCATTTGCTCGCGGAAATTACTAAAATAGTATTTTCCAATGCCGTATTTTCCTGCAGAATCATCAGATAACTGGCGCTGATCGTGATGGTCGAGCCGCTTTCGCTTCTATTGTTGGCTTCTGAGGTAGCTTCCTGATTAGCCGATGCGTAGCTGAAATAGGCACCAACCTGCGCAATGGGTCTACCACGGGGGAGTGCAGTTGCCTCGGCTAGAGCTAGAGTGTGCTGCCCATGCCCTGCTTCTTTTTGTGCGCACACCGATCCTGATAGAAGTTATTTTGAAAGTGTGAGAGTCGTCTTCGAAAACCTCCTGAGCTTGCAACGTAGGTTCATCTATAAAAACAGTTGCAGGAAGTACCCCCTGCAGACTTGCATGCAAATGGTCCGCGATGGACATTTAAAATTAAATCCGCAAGTAGCACTTATTTTAAACCATTAACATGGTTCGATGCTCCACATCCGTCATGAGCAAAAAATTAGGGATTCTCGTTTCTTTGTCCTCGGCTATAGCTGAATAATCTATTGAACAGCAACAAGCCGGATGCATCGCGCTTGATTTTTGTTAGATTCAATGAACGAAAGGTACTTTTCATGAAAGGATTAATGCCGAAGCTGCGGTGGAGGGGCTCACAGGATTCACCTGCTTGGCAATTCTCCTGTCCTGCCGGTGAGCCAGTCACCTCACCCCCCGCCTCTCGAATAGAATCCGCGCCAGGTCTTTGTTGGGATGAATACGAGCTGTTCATAGGATTTGTGGCTATCAAAAATACAGAGGCAGTCAGGACCAAGCGTAAGAAGAAATGCCTGGCTTTACTGTGGGCTCGTAAGGAGGGATAAATGCTCTACCATCCCTGATCTTGATAAGAAAGGATCGCCAACCCAGATAGAACTGCGCAGATCCAGGGAAAATACCTGGGTAACCCAGAACCGAAACAGGCGCCGATGATCCAGAATGTCAACATTCGCAGTGCTTAGGAGATATTATCGCGGTTCAGAAAGTGAAAACTACTAGGGCAAATGGAATTTGCAGACATAGATTTCGGTGCTTGGGGGATCCTTTGCCTTCCCTAAGACAACAATTATCCTGACTCGAATCGCTTTGGCACGAACGAACCAAGAGCTAACTACCTATAAAGAATAATAATATTTGCTGTGGGGAGGAAGCTATTTGAGATTAGCCCCACAAATTCCGACAAGGAACATGTACCCGACTTATTGCTGGAGAATGCTATGCGCTGCCTCGCGATCATTTTTCTTCTTCTTTCTTGCGACCAAGCGAAAGACCAACTAAAACAAATTCAGATTTCCGTTGGGGCCGGCAAAGCTTCTATTCAGAAATATAGTGAATCATCAGGTGAGGCCGCACAGTATCATTTGCAACCTTCCATGCGGGTAAAAGGATACGATGGCGCATCCGTGAGTAGCGCTCTAATTCTAGCAGAAAAGGAAGCGGAAATCGTAAGCAGCAAGACTCCAATATATTTTGTGTCGGAGGAGACGCGAAGCATGGTGTTGAGTGGTCGTCATGGACGTGCAGATTTCAATGCTGATCTCTACCTCAAGTTGGATGATGAATATTTTCAACCGAATCCAAACACAATATCAACACAAGAAGCTTTGCGTTTAGCTCCACAAAACTCAGTAGTTTGGCCAAAGGATCAAAAGGAATCATTTTTGGTTTCAACCGTCGACGCGCAACCCATACGCGACCAGGGTTCCAGAGGCACTTGTGCGACCTTTAGTGGTGTGGGCCAGTTAGAGGCGCTAGCGATCAAAGACTTGCGCGCTAAGGGGGTGAGCATCAGCAGTCTCGACCTCTCGGAACAAAGATTCTATTTTCTAAGCAAAAAGGATCACTGGACTGATGGTGGGAGTGTGCAAAAGCAAGGATCAAACGCTGGATCAGGCTTTGCTGCCAGCTTTGGATTAGAGTATCAGGGTGAAAAATATTTTCCGGCAGGCATGCCTGATGACTTTAACATCCCAACTGAGTCGGCGTGCCCATACAACAAAGAATTGGGAGCAAATGACTTACAGCTACCTCAAAAGGAGGCCTGCAATTCCGGAATCATTAAAGTCACAGATTTCTCAGCGTGGCTTCATCAGGAGACTCAGCAGCTCCGCAACGCTCAACAGGTGTTAGATGCCCTAGCAAGCACGGATGCTCCCGTTCTTGTTTCGTCGAAATTGACTTCGAATTGGGAAAAAAATAGTGGAATGATCACGCTTAAAGAAGCGCAAGCAGCAGGTGCGAC
>JBIKVD010000096.1:0-12525 GCA_044357055.1 Oligoflexales bacterium
TTACGGCTTCGACAAGCCGCTGCCCTTACGTTACCTGACCTGGATGGGGCACGTGCTCCAGGGTGACTTAGGGGAAAGCTATTTTTACGAAGAACCCGTGTTAGGGGTTATCGCCGAACGCCTTCCCGTTTCCATCATCTTTGGATTGGTCTCGCTCTTTGTCATCTATGGCATTTGTATACCTTTGGGGATTTTGAAGGCGGTGCGGCATCGGACCACCTTTGATAATCTGACCTCTTCGATGATTTTCCTTGGGTATTCTGTGCCAGGTTGGGCGTTATTGATTCTTTTGCTGGTGATTTTTGGGGGAGGCAGTTTCTTTGATTGGTTTCCTATTCAGGGTTTAACGTCTGATAATTTTGATGATTTGTCATTTTTTGGCAAAGTGGGCGATGTGATCCATCATATGACGCTACCAATTATTGGCTATTCGGTTTCTCTTTTTGCCTTTAATACCATGCTCATGAAGAACTCTTTGATCGAACAACTGTCCACGGATTACGTGCGTACGGCTTTTGCAAAGGGTTTACCAGCACGCAAAGTCATTCTTGGACACGCGCTGCGGAATGCTCTGATTCCCATTGCGACAGGCTTGGGCAGTTTTATGACTTTTTTTATGGTGGGCTCCATCCTTATCGAATCCATTGCGGGTTTAAATGGCATGGGGAAACTGGCCTTGGACTCTCTGCTCAATCGTGATTACCCGGTTTCCCTTGGCCTAATCCTGATAGGCAGTTTGATGACCATCATAGGCCAAATTTTAGCTGATATTTCTTATGTTCTGGTCGATCCGCGCATCGATTTTAGTTAGGGCGGCAAGATGTTTAGTCCCATTACCAAAAAACGTTGGCGCCGCTTCAAAAGCGTAAAGCGCGGCTATTGTGCTCTCATTACCCTTACCGTACTCTACCTGCTGAGCTTGGGAGCTGAGCTTTGGGTGAACGACCAGCCCATTCTGGTCAAATATGATGGTAAGATCAAAGTCCCCTTGCTTTTTTTCTATTCGGACCAAGATCTGGGCGGGGAGTATTACACCGAGGCGCAGTATAAGGAGCTTGCTGCAACGGACGCTTTTGCCCCAAATAACGCTGCCGGCAACTGGATGTGGTATCCCATCATTCCCTACGGTGAAAACGAAGCGTTCACGGATCTACCTGATAGTCCTCCAACCGCGCCTGGAGCGGGTCACTGGCTAGGGACGGATGATCGTGGGCGGGATCTCTTTGTGCGTATCTTGTACGGTTTTCGTGTTTCCATGAGCTTTGCCTTACTGGTGCTGCTTGTCGAGGTGATTATGGGGACTATTGTGGGGGCTTTGCAGGGTTTTTTCGGTGGCATGACCGATTTGATCATTCAACGACTGACGGAAATTCTCGTTGCTATTCCTTTCCTGGTCGTGGTGATGCTCCTGGGCAATCTTTTTGGCACATCCTTTGGCGTCTTATTGATGATCTTTGGGATCTTCGGCTGGGTGACGACCTCTCGTTATATGAGGGGCGAGTTTCTTAGGGCGCGAAAGCGTGAATATGTGGATGCGTCTCGAGCACTCGGGGTGCCAGCATGGAAGATCATCTTCCGCCATATCCTTCCTAATTCTTTGACGCCGCTTGTGACCTTAGCTCCCTTCATTGTCGCAAGTGCCATCAGCAGTTTGTCCGTTCTAGACTTTCTTGGTTTTGGGGTCCCAGCTCCGACAGCTAGCTGGGGCGAGATTCTCAGCCAAGCTCGCAGTAATCTGACCAAATACCATCTGTCAGTATTCCCTTTTCTGGCACTTTTTGGGACTTTGGTATTGATTAATTTTGTCGGTGAGGCAGTACGAGAGGCCCTCGATCCAAAACCCTATTTTCGCTATAAGGGTTAATGGTCAGCACTGTCCAGTATGGTCAATTTGCGAAAAAGTCAGCGATAGATTTCTATGTTTTGCTAATAGCCAAAGCCTCATCCTGGACCCTGGTTTTGAATTTCCTGCCGCCAACTATGTCGCATGCTACTTCTTCTGCTATCATTATCGTGAGTGATCAATCGCAAGACTTTGGCAAAGATTATCTATTTCAGGATTGAGGTGGGAGTATGTCCGCGACGGATGCGATCATACTAAGTTTTCGCGAACCCATACGGGATGTGGTCAAAGATATTCTGAAACTTAAGAAGGTATCGAATATCGTTTTGTCAGCCTCTGCTGCCGATGCCATCAGCGATTTAGAGCGATTTCCTTCAGGAATGCTAGTACTCGATTGGGAAATTGGATCTTTGGAAGTCGCGAAAGTCCTTACGGCTAATATCGGTGATGGCGGCATCAATCTACGACAAGTGATTATGTTAGCCGATGAAATCACCACACCTCTCGTAACCAGCAGTGTAGAGTATGGGGTGACGCAAATCATTCATGACCTACAAAATCGCAGTGATATGGAAGCCAAGATTGGCGGGGTAATCCGCAGCTTCAGTCAGAGAAACGATCTGCGTACTGAACTTTTGCAGGTGGCAAAATTCAAGGGGAATGGGAAGTTCGCCGAGGCGGAGCAGATCCTCCATGCTTTGATGCAAAAGCATCCTCAGAATTTAAATCTCGCCGCAGAGATGGCGGATTGCTTGGTGAGACAGAACAAGGCAAGGGACGCCAAAGAACTATTGGAGCCGATCCCTAATGCTGTTCCCCCGAATTTACGTTATCTCCATGTCTATGGTCGGGCTTTGATGCAGCTGGGCGAGTATGCTAAAGCGCTGGAAATCTTGGAACGGGCGAATGTTTATAACCCTCATCACGCAGATCGACTCGTTGATTTGGGACATGTGCTGATGCAGGGCGACCGTTTCAAAGAAGCCAGCGATGCCTTTGACCATGCTTTGCAAGTAGATCCAGATTCTAAAGACGCCACCATGGGCAAGGGGCAGGCCATGCTGCTGGATGGAGCCATTAACGAGGCTCTAGAGATTTTGCAAGGAGGGGTTGATGATGTGGAGCTGGCCTCCGTCTTTAATCTCTCGGCTGTGTTTTGTATTCGTAAATCTCGTTTTGAGCAAGGAATGAGCCTCTACCGAACGGCGCTCAGGGCGCTGGGCGGACGTGAAAAACTGATGGCAAAGCTTTATTTCAATATGGGCATCGGCCTGTGCCGGCAAAGTGATTTTGGAGCAGCCCGCAGGCAATTTGAACTGTCGGTGCAACATGACGGGACCTTTGAAAAAGCTAAGACCAATCTGCGGATCGTCGAACAGCGCTTGGCGCAGCAGGCCCTTGCCATTTCTTCGGGACAAGCTGCGGTGCCGGTCACGCCGAATAAAATCGATAATGAGTTTGATGATTTCGACAGTGACGACCTAAGCATGGGCCTCGAAGACTCCATGGGTTGGTAGATCTCTTGATTCCCTTGCAGGTATTCCAAGACATTAAAAATAATAATTAATTTGTTAATATTTAAACAAATATATCCATTATTTAATATATGTTGATATAAAAGAATATTTATAATAACTATCTCTCACATTGTGGGGGATAGCATGCTTATTAGAATTTCTTTGATAGCTTTGACTTTGTCTATGGTGTCATGTGATACGGAGTTTCATAATTCCAAGGGCCAAGACCCTAAGGCAGAGCCTGATTCCCAGGAAAATACCGCAGATCGGGAGCAAGAGGGCGGTCAAAAGGATCCGGTGCTGACAGATCCAATCGTAGAGGAGCAAAATCCAACCCCCAGCCTTCCTGAGGAGCCCGTTATGAAACCAGATGGTTATGATAATGATTCCCTACGTCTCAGTTTAAGCAATTGAGGAATCTCTACACCACCTGCCGATAGTTTCTTACAAGGAACCCTTGAGCAGTTCCAGCTGGGTAAAACCTTGTTCTTTGCCACCGAGCTTTCCGGGGACCGTCGCACCTCCTGCTCCAGTTGCCATATCCCCCAAAAAGGCACAGGGGATGCTCTGAGTTTGCGCCCGGCGGAAACGGCGCCGGATTTTTACTGGCAGGACGCCCTCCATGCTCCGACGCAAACCACGCGCCGCGCCTCACATCTGCTTTCCCGCAATGTTCCACCGCTTTACTATCGGGGCCACCAGAGTTTTACGCGCATGTTTTGGGATTCCCGGGTGGAACAATCACAGGATGGACACGGTCAGGGCACCATTCACAGCCCAGCCAAGCAGAATCTTCCAAGTCGTTTGAACTCTGCATTGGCCGCCCAGGCCCTTTTCCCGCTGTTAGCCTGTGCGGAAATGCGAGGATGTGGAAGTGATAGCATTGTTCCGGGAGCGGCTTCTGACCAAGAGGTCTGGCAGCGGATTACGGCACAGATCATGGCGACCTTTCCTGATCAAGTCCAGGCAGCTTATCCCGATCGAACCAGTAGCAGCTTGACTATCGCCGACTTAGCCAACGCCATTGCGGTGTTTCAGTCGCAAAATTGGGGGCGGCCCGATAGCGCTTTGGACCGATTCCTTGCAGGTGAGAATCAGGCCCTGAGTTTGGAGCAAAAACGTGGCGCCGAGTTATTTGTAGGCAGAGCACGTTGCGCTAGCTGTCATAGTGGGCCTCTATTAACTAACCATAACCACTTCAATATTGGTGTCCCGCAAGTTGGATCTGGCAAAAACGGCCGAGGAACAGATTTTGGCTGGGGAGACTTAACGAACAGAAGTCTCGATCAGTACACCTTTCGCACGCCTTCCTTGCGAAATGTTTCTGTCACGGCTCCCTATGGTCATAACGGCGCCTATGGTGAATTGAGAGATATGGTAAGACATTACAAGCACTTGAATGTCGCAGCCTCAAATTACCAGCCGCATAGCCAAATGCGCCTTATTGGCGAAACCCTTTGGTATGCGGGCCTTGCTGGAAATTTCTTGGACCTAGGAATTGAAAGGACCTTAAGCTTGGCTCCGATCGAAATCAGCGACGAGGAAATCGATCAGTTGACGGCATTCTTGCTGGGATTGTCTGACTCGCATGTCCTTGTGGAACAATTATCCGGTCAACAGTAATCGGCGGCCAAATCAGGGCTCAAAGGCAGCACTCTGAGATTTTTCTTTGACGGTCTTAGGCTTGTAAAGATCGACAATAATCTGATCTTCGCTGTAGTAACCTTCATGCCCTGATTGCAGAAAGTGCAAGTAATTCACCAATCCTTTGAGGGCCTGTACGAAGGGGCCAAAGGTCTCTTTGGGTGAAAAACTATCCAATTCACCAGAGTAAATATAGACCGGCAAGGTTGCTGACGTGAGGGTCAACTCTAAGTCGTTTTTAAATTGGGCCACACTGAGGAACTGCGAGTTGGCAAATTTTTGTAAATCTTTGTCCCAACTTGTCCATATGGCTGAGAGTAAATGGCAATCATTGATGAGCTGATTTTGCACATCATAGCCCTCTGTCCTAAGATCTTGAATGGCAGCTTGGCATGTTTGTCGTAAATCCGAACCCGCCACCAAATTACCGATTAAGTAACGCGCGATGCTGATTTCGTTACGGATTTTCGGGAAAAACTGCGTTTGTAAGGCGATATCAAGGAGCGGGCCTTTCAACTGACTTAAAACGGTGATCTCCTGATGAAGCTGCTCCCAGGCGTCCTTAAAACCTAGTCGTACATAGAGAGCATCAAAGATTCCCGGGCCACAGATTTTCGCTTGACTGTCACCGTAGCATGAGGAGCTGGAAACCGATTTCTTCAATTGAGTCAGGCGCTGGCGGTCTTCAGGGTAACGGGTGAAATACTGGTCTAACACCCGACCTTGTCCTTTAATACGATCCTTTACCCATGCCTTTGGATCATCTGTAAGGCTTGAACCGTGCATAAAGGCAGCCTCCACGCTCCCTGGGGCCATGGAAAGATAGTAGGCCACGATGCTGGCCCCAAAGCTTTGTCCAAAAATCCTCCACTTTCCCTCAGGTCCGAGAAGCTGATAGCGAATGGCCTCCGCGTCCAGAACAATGGACTTAGGTCCATAACGATCGATTTGCTGAAAATAATCATCCATGGAAACTGGCTCTGGATAGGCCTGAGAACATCCAGTACCGCGCTGATCGAAAAAGACCCAGTTAAGAGATCTGGCCAAGGAATTGTTCTCAAAAGCCCATATAGAACTGAACGCAGATCCGCCCGGTCCACCGTTGAAAAAGACGACATGGGGGGTCTGATCTGGCTTATGGCTTGCGCGGGTGTAATAGGTAATCGGAATAAGGCGACTCGTGGTGGGTTTTGACCAGTCTTCTGGAACCTTTATAATGCCGATTTTTACATTTGCAGGTAGCTGGGCCAAGATTCGCGCGCACTCAGGGCCTGCTTCTGCCAAAGTTCCGCTCAAAAGGCTCTCGATCGTACCAGACCGATCGACTGATAGAGTCGTGTCCGTGCGGGCCCCAGCTGCCGTCGCCATCGGGACGCCTAGAAGGAGAAGGACCGAGCTAAATAGAAGAACCCCCATCAGGGGAACACGCAGAAAGATTTTTTTATGTTTCTTGGCACAAGAACTCGGCAAAGCCATAGAGTGAGTCTCTTCCAATAGAAAAGGGGAGCGATGCTTTATAAACGATAAGAAGGAGTAGGTATCTAATTTTAGATTGGCTGGCCAGACATATCTCGGTCATCTTATCGAATTCATAGGGAAAACAAGCCAATATGGCTTATTGTTTATTGTTCACTTAAGGATTTTAGCAGGTTGTATCTAGCAAATTTTCACGTCATGATGTTAGCGGGTTTAGGGCCAACCTCACCATGTGAGGCGGGTATTCTCGGTGGATGGAATGGAAAATAGGGTGGTATCGCAATGAGCTGGATTGAAGTGGAGAGCCAGAAAGTCTCAGACAAGGTGGACGAAAAACTGCAAAGGGTAGCACAAACCTTTGTAGCAGCGCGCGAGCAAGCAGCCCAGGTCATTGTTGGGCAGCATCAAATCGTGGATCGAATGCTCATGGCTTTGGTCCTCAACGGGCACGTGCTTTTGGAAGGGTTTCCCGGACTGGCTAAAACCTCCATGGTGAAAGTTGTGGCGGGATTGACCGGCTTGTCCTTTGCGCGGGTCCAATTTACTCCGGATTTACTGCCTTCTGATTTGATTGGGACGCAGATCTACAACCCGGCAGAACACCGGTTTGAGACTAAGAAAGGGCCCATTTTTACGAATCTACTCTTGGCCGACGAGATCAACCGGGCGCCAGCAAAAGTTCAGTCGGCTCTGCTCGAGTGCATGGCTGAGCGCCAAGTATCCATTGGCGGTGATAGTTTTCCCCTTGAAGCGCCTTTCTTGGTTTTGGCCACGCAAAACCCGATTGAGCAGGAAGGGACATACACATTGCCGGAAGCCCAGCTTGATCGGTTTCTTTTCTATCTAAAAGTACAGTACGGAACGATCGAGAACGAGATGCAGATCGTGGAAAAAGCCATGGCTTCTAAAGGTAAGGATGTGATTCTCAAACCAGTTATGGATAAGCAGACCATCCATGAGCTGAAGCAACTTGTTTACGAAGTTCAAATCGCTCAACCGGTGCGGCAATACATTGTCGAACTCGTCTTTATGTCCCGCCAGGCGGGGACGCGTAGTAAGAATAAGCAATTAGCAAAATGGATAGCCGTAGGAGCGTCACCCAGAGCGTCGATAGCCTTGGAGCAGGCAGCGCGCTTATCTGCGTTGATGGCGGGTCGATGGTATGTCACACCACAGGACGTCAAAGATGTAGCAGCAGACATCCTCAGACATCGCATTATCAAGAGTTTCGAGGCGGAGGTGGAGGGAGTGACTGCGGATGATGTGGTTGCTAATCTATTGCAAGAGGTCGCGATTCCTTGATGTGGAAGCCTTGGAATCAAAGTCCTTCAGCTGATCCTAGATCAGGTGCGCCGTCAGGCGTCGCACCTTCCTCGGTTCCGGCATCTGTAGGAAATCAGCCGCCGGTGAATCAGGTTCTGGTGGAATCCCTCCGTCGCATGCAGCTGCGTCTGAGCCATCACGGGAGTGATTTAGCCAGTGGCCAGTACCAAAGCCGCTTTCGTGGTCAGGGCCTGGAGTTTTCTGAAGTGCGCGAATATGTACCCGGAGATGACATTCGCAGTATCGATTGGAATGTCACCGCGCGAACAGGACGCCCGCATGTTAAGATTTTTCGTGAAGAGCGGGAGCTGACTCTCTATCTTATCCTCGATTGCAGTCGCTCCATGTTTGTAGGACGTTCCGCGACCTCTAAATGGGAGCTTGCTGTTCAAATGGCGGCTGCTCTTGCGTATCTGGGTATCCATATGCACGATCGAGTGGGCTTGATCGGTTTCCATCATGAGAACCCCATTCTACTGCCCGCAAAAAAAGGCCGAGCCCAATATCTAGCCCTGTTACAGGCTCTTATCGCACCACAAGCTAATCCAGGCTCCCAGAGCTTGCTGCAGCCTGCTTTAGAGGCTTTTAACCGCCTATGTTTGCGGTCTTCCGTTGTCATCTTGTTGAGTGATTTTCTCTTTCCACCCCCCGAGGGCTCGCTGGCTCAGATTGCCAATCGACATGACTTAAGGTTTCTGCGCTTATTGGACTCCTCGCCCAAGGAAACGACAAATCCCGGTTTTGCGATGGTGCAAGACGCCGAATCCCAGCAGTCTCGATTGATTTTTGGCGGTAAAACCCTGCAGCGAGAGATGGCTCACGGGATGCTCTGGCACGATTCCTGGCTCCCGCTTATGCGAAAGTGGGGTTCACCAGTGGCGGACTTTTCAGTGGATGTGGATCCATTTCACCAATTGGTAGCCTTTTTGCGCTCAACCAGTGGCGCGACTTCTCGTGCCATTCCCAGAAGACAGGGAAATAGGAGCTAGGGTGAGGATTTTGGGACTGAACGCGGACAATCCTGAGCTGGCCCCACCCCATGACATCTATGGGGTGGTTGCAGTAGCGGAACCACTCGGGCCGCTCATTCTACTTTGGGGAATCATCGCCGGGCTGTTTGTTTTGCTTCTTTTTTGGGGTGGACGTCGATGGCTAGCATGGCGCCGACGTCCAAAAGCCCTTGACCCAATGCACAGTACCCTTGATCGCGTTTTTGAGCTTTTGGAGCCTATGACTCCTAATCTTCTCGAATTGCCTGCCCGTCCGTTAGCCTTGAACGCCGCTTTGCGGCAATATTTTGGCGCTGCTGCGGGAGAGTCCTACGAGCCTTTGAATCCCGCTGAATGTCTAAGCATGTTAACCAAGCACTTTGGTCTTTCTCCAGAAAAGAAACAATCCTTAGCACAGTTCTTTGCCCAGATAGAGAAGGTTGTCTATGCCGGGGAGAGACTCCAATGGCAGGACATCGATACTGCATTCCTTAAACCTCTCGTACTCTCAATTTGGGATAAGAAGCGGACTCAACCCTTTCAGAGGGCGAAAGAGCCATGATTGGATTTGCCTTTGCCCATCCTCAAGTCTTTTGGGGGCTTCTTCCCAGTTGCCTTCTCATTTTATGGGCCTGTTTATGGCAAGGCCGCAGAGCCTTGCCGGTGGCTAGCTTGAAGTCGTTTGAAAAGCCGGAGATATTCAGCCACCGAACGCCCTTGAGATTTACGGTGTTATCATTGGCACCTCTTGTCTATCGCCTGCTTATGGTGACGCTTATTTTTGTCGCTCTGGCGCGACCCCAATGGGGATCACAAGAATCCCTCCGGCGCACCCTGGGTCTTGATATTTTCCTCGTGATCGATACCTCGGGATCCATGCGCGGCATGGACCTTAGCTGGGATGGTGAGCGGGTCGACAGGTTGGAAGTCCTCAAAGGGGTTTTACGGGGATTTATTGCCAAGCGGACGGATGATCGCCTTGGAATGGTCGTCTTTGGTTCCGAATCCTTTGTTCAGGCGCCCCTAACCCTGGACCATAAAGTTCTCAATTATTTTATGGATCAGCTGGAAGTAGGGATGGTGGGAGAAAAGACGGCCATCGGTGATGGGCTGGCAGCCGCAGTCTCCCGTTTTAAAGAGAGCAAGGTTGAAAAACCCCTTGTGATTCTGCTCACCGACGGGGAAAACACCGCCGGTCGCATAGAACCTCTCGCGGCTGCCCAGGCTGCGAAAGTTTTTGGCGTGAAGACCTACACGATTGGTCTCGGCACCAATACCACGGTACCCATGCATGTGGGAGGAGGAATGTATCAAAACGTTCCAGTCTCAATCGATGAAAAGCTGTTAAAGGAAATTGCGGAACTTACGGGAGGACGCTATTTTCACGCGGTGACGACGGAAGACCTACTAGCCGTGTACGATACGATCGATGCCTTAGAGAAATCTGAAATCGAGGTAAAAGCTTACGAGGAGCGCGAGGAATGGTATCCTTTTGTGCTATTGGCCGCGATAGGTTTGGCTGCCATTGGACTGTGTGGGGCTAGCACGTCTTGGAGGCGGATTCCATGAACTTTGAGTTTGCAAGAGAACATTGGCTTTGGGGTCTCGCGTGCTTGCCCCTGGTTGCTTTGCTGATTCTTTACTCCTGGAAGCGCTATCGCCAACGGTTTTCGGCTTGGATTCATGTTCGACAGATCCCATCTGGATGGCCTATCCCTAGTTCTTCCCTTGCGGTGATAAAACTAACCATTTTTTTAGTCCTTTGGACCGCTCTGTGGGTCGCAGCTGCTGGGCCGAGGAAAGGTGAGACGCTAGAGACCGGCGTTACGAGAGGCGTGGATGTCTTGGTGGCTCTCGATGTCAGTCGCAGTATGGATGCCGCGGATATTGAACCCTCTCGCTTGGTTCGGGCCAAACGGGAAATTTTAGATCTCCTGGCTTTGGCCCAAGGAGATCGCCTAGGGCTGCTTGCATTTGCGGGTATTGGTTTTGTGCAATGCCCTCTCACTAATGATTACCCCACGCTAAAGCTTTTCTTGGAGGGCCTGAATACGGGTACCATTCCCTCGCAAGGGACTTCTTTAACCAGTGTGATGTCCATTGCCGAAGAAACCTTTGCTCGCAGCACGGACGCTCTTTCAGAAGGTCGAGCCGTGTTAATCCTGACAGACGGGGAAGATCAAGGAAGCGAGCCCGTGCAACAAGCCAAGCAACTTCTCGCTAAGGGAATCCGAGTTTTCATCCTCGGTATTGGAACCCCGGAGGGAGCGCCGATTCCAGATCTAGAGGGAGGCTTTAAGAAAGATGAGCAGGGCCAATTGATCTTATCGCGCCTAGATGAAGCAGGAATGCGCTCCATCGCCGAAGCTGGAGGGGGTCGTTATGTGCGGTCGGTAGCAGGAGAAGAAGATCTGGATCTGCTCTGGACGCAGGATATAAAGTCCACTTTAGCCCAGCAAGAGCGGCAAGGAGGCATGCGCCGGGTCTATCAAGAACATTACCATTGGTTGCTATGGGCATTCTTAGTGCTTTTCTTGCTAGATTCGTGGATTCCTTTCACAAAGAAGCTGCGCCACGCAGTCTTCTTCGTGATTCTGGCGGTGAGCCCCTTGGGCTCAGAAAGGTTACTAGCGGATAGCGGTGATCTCCTAAGGCAAGGGCAGTTGGCTTACGAACAGGAGCGCTGGGAAGATGCTCTCGCTGCTTATCTCGCTGCGGAAACCGAGCAACCCCTAGATGCGGTGGCCCTTTATAATCGTGCCGTGGCGCAGTATAGGCTCGGGCAGTACGCCGACGCGAGTAAAGCCTTTGAGCAAATCAAAGGGAAAGAAGATCAATTACCACCGGGCAGTGGGGAGTTGGCGAAAAAATCCCATTTTAATGCCGCTAATAGTCTGGCCATGCAGAGGCAATGGGACCCAGCCATTGAAGCCTATCAGTCCTATTTGGAGCGCTATAAAGACGACAAACCCGCCATGGAGAATCTTGCTTGGGCCTTAAAGCAGCGAGAAAAAGAGCAGCAGAAGCAGGACGAGCAGAAGCAGGACGAGCAGAAGCAGGACGAGCAGAAGCAGGACGAGCAAAAAGAGGCTCAAAACGATAAGGATCAAGACAAACAAGAAAAAGGCGATCAGGGAAACGGTGGCAAGCCAGAGGATCAAAGCCAGCCCGACTCGCCACCTAGCCCCTCTGATGGGGCTAAGCCCGATCAGAGCGGGGAGGAAACTGCAAAAAAGCCAGAGGCGGGCCAGCCAGGTGAGGAGCCCAAACCCGACGTGGCTGCTGAATCGACCGAATCGTCAAAGCCACAAAATTCTGATCCATCCCCGGGATCGGCGGAAAACAAGGAATCGCAGATTGTGCCGGGTATGCTTTCAAAGGATGCAGCGGAGCGCCTGTTGCGGCGCTTGGGTCAGCAAGGGGGACAGATTCGCGTACCGGTTCCCAACGGTGAGCCCCGTCAGTCCCATTCAGAAAAAGATTGGTGAGGTCGAGCATGAAGGTCTCAAAGTGGATCCTGTTTTCTCTTTGTTTTTTCCTTTACGGGGCAGGGTCTGACATTTTACTAGCCCAAGGATCGCTCCAAGCTATTTTGGAGCGCCAACAGCTTTCTCTGGGTGAGTCAGTGATGCTGGAGCTGATCGTTGAAAGCAATGACGTCAAAACTCCGGATTTGCCTGTGGTAGCAGATTTGGAAGTAAGGGCGGCAGGAGAGTCCAGTCAGTACTCCTTT
>JBIKVD010000397.1:0-3742 GCA_044357055.1 Oligoflexales bacterium
CGAGGGTGGAGGATCGGTAACGAAGATTGGCGATGACAACCTTTTTATGGTTCATACACATATAGGGCACGACACCCAGGTGGGTAGCCACTGCATTTTTGCTAATGGAGTCAGCCTTGCCGGTCATGTGAAAGTGCATGATCACGCCCTGATGATGGGCCATAGCGCGGTGCATCAGTTCTGTACCATAGGCCGTTTTGCACTTTGTGCCGGTGGGGCTATGGTCACTCAGGACGTGGCTCCCTTTGTTATGGTCCATGGTAACCGCGCCCAGGAAGCGGGTTTAAATCTCGTCGGATTAAAGAGAGCAGGCTTTAGTCCAGAGCAGCTTGGGTATGTCAAGTTCATGCACAAAACACTATTTCGTGACGGCAAGACACTGGAAGATGCGGTCAATGAGATCCGAGCTCAGGTTCCTAGCTCTGAGTGGAGAGACTATTTCTTGGATTTCATCAGCTCCAGTGAGCGGGGGATATGCCGTTAAACCAGCGTCCTAAAGTTTTTATCAGCTGCGGAGAGCTTTCTGGGGATCTGCTCGCTGCAGATCTGGTAGATGCCCTTCGCGCGTGCGGCGATATCGAGATCAGCGCCATTTGCGGGCCCCATCTGCGTTCGCGCGTTTCCCATTGTCTTGCGGATCTGAGCGAATTGAACGTCATGGGCGTGACCGAAGTCCTTTTTCGGGCTCACGACATCTACCTGTTGATCGAACGTCTATTGGACCATGTCCGCCAACACCGTCCAGATCTCGTGATTCTGGTGGATTTTCCTGGCTTTCATTTTCGCTTAGCCGAAGCCTTGCGCAGCTTACGGGTTCCGGTCGTTCAGTATGTGGCTCCTAAAGTTTGGGCTTGGGGAAAAGGCCGGGTCAAAAAACTTCGGCGAGATTTCTCCCATGTGCTAGGAATTCTACCATTTGAAGAAGAATTTTTTCAGAAGCATGAAGTGCCCTACACTTACATCGGTTGTCCCATCGTGGAGCGTACCCAGGCCTACCGCAAGGTGAATCAGGACGAAGACGTCATTCCTATTTCTCCCTTGGTAGGTCTCTTTCCGGGGAGTCGTCGCGGTGAAGTCAGTCGACTTTTGCGCCGGCAACTAGCCCTAGCAGCTGCCGTCAAAGCTCGTCTTCCTCTAGTGCGTTTCGTTGTTTCTGTTGCAGATAGCTTACATAAGGATTGGGTTGCAGCGCAGGTAGACGAAGCCTGCAAAACCTTGTCATTGCCCTCAAGTTCAAGCGCAGCCTTTCCCATGGAATTTGCCCTCGGTCAAAGTTTGCAATTGATGAATCAAGTGGATTTTGCCGTGATAGCTTCGGGGACGGCTACTCTTGAATGTGCCTTAGTGGGGACACCTCAAATGGTTGTCTATGAAATGGGCGCAGTGAACTATCAAATTGCGAAAGCTTTTGTCGATGTTCCCTTCATTAGCCTGGTTAATCTTATTGCTGGGCGTGAGGTGGTAAAGGAGTTCGTACAATTGTTTCCAATCTCCTCGATGGCCGACGAGGTGTGCGCAGCCCTGACCTCAAAAGACAAACGCGCGAGAATCAAACGCGACTATGAAGAAATACGCAGCCTTCTAGGATGCGGTGGGAGTCGCAATGCCGCTGACTGGCTTTGGGAACACTATCTTGAAAAACCTGCCGGTCGGAGCAGAGGAGATCTGGTCAAGGTAGCAAACAGGATCAGGCGATGAATCCTCAATGGAAACAGGCATTCGAGTTAATTCGCCCTATGCTAGGGACGGAACGCTGGACGATTGCAAGGATGCTGACAGGGAATCTATGTGTTGCCATTGGGGAAGCAACGCTGCTTTTAATGTTGCAACCCTTTCTCAAGGTCTTTTTTCAAGGGGGTGATGTCACCAGCAGCATCGACTTATTGAGCCAGTTTCCCAGCAGCTTGAAGCCTATTTTAAACGCCCTGCAACCCGCGTCCCTGGCAGGTCCATGGTTGATTGATTTGCCTTCCCTGCGAAATGTGGTGGTTGTGGGCATCCTCGGCGCTGGTCTATTGCGGGGTGTTGGCTTATTCTTGTTCAACTATCATCATCAAGTTTTCATGCTCAAGTTAACAGAACGGCTACGAGCTGACTTGGTCAAGCACTTACTATTTGCGCCATTTTTACAAATTCAACAGTTAGCGGCAAATCAGTGGATGTCACGCATCTTGAACGATACCAACTACGTTCGTACCCGTGGTGGAGAGGCCATGGCCTCGGTGCTTATAAATGGGAGTCGCCTTTTAGTCTTTGTGCCATTTTTATTTTGGCATAGCTGGTTCGCCTCGCTTGTGCTGCTTTGCTTGGCACCCTTTCTAGCCTTGGGTCTTGGCAAGATGGGGATGGCGATGCAATCCTATGCGGATTCCTTTCAGCGTCAGCTCGCAAATATGGCGCAAGGATTGTTGGAGTTACGGGAACGCTTTGAGTTTATCAAAGTCCAGCAAGGTGATGAATACGAACGGGAGCGATTCTCTGGCTACAACCACCAGTACTTTTTATTTATGAAAAAAACCTTGGCGATGCGTGCCCTGTTCGCACCCATGATTGAATGGTTGGGAGTGCTAGGTATCTGCAGCTTGATTCTATTTCTGGTATGGATGGGGCAAGCTGCCTCAATTGATCTCACGATGATCAATTTTGCTATCGTGTTTGCCCCCTTGGTAAAGATTGTCAAAAATCTGGTGGAGGCGGTTGCGAAGGCTGGCGAAGCGGCGGGAGCTTTGCGCGAAGTGATGCAGTTTACAGCGGCCAGTCCGCTTGTCGATCAGCGTTTAGCAGCCAATGCCGGGGCTGGGCAAAATGAGACGTTCCGCGATCAGCGCCCCGGGCAGACACCCTCGGAAAAGAAACCAGGCCTGGGAGAGGGGCCCATTGAAATCCAACAAGTGAAAGTCACTTTTGCCGGCCAAACCGTTTTAGATCTAAGAGAGGCCAGCTTCCGTCGAGGTTCGATGATCGCTATCATTGGTGCCAGTGGGAGTGGTAAGTCAACCTTGCTGAGAACTCTGGGGGGTCTCGTCAGTCCCGAGATATGGTCCTGCTCTTATAGTTTAAAGGAAGTGGTCAGTGCTGGTAATTTTGTCAGCCAGACACCGTTTTTCTTTGAAGGATCCCTAAGCGAAAATCTGCGTTACGGGCTGTCGCCTCAGGAGATTCAGCTAGGCGCTTCCTTGGCGCAAATGACAGCATTACTGGATGAGATGCGGCTAGGGAACCTAAAAACTCTCTTGAGTTCGTCAGATGCAAGCGATTGGATTGGCAACCGAGCCTTGTCTGGAGGGGAGTTGCAGCGTTTAACGATAGCGCGTGCCTTATTGAGGAATAAAGAGCTTCTGCTTTGTGATGAAATAACCTCCTCCTTGGACCTGGCAACGGAATTACAGGTGCTGCAACTTTTACAGCGGCAGGTGAAGCAGTTGAACTGGTATGCCTTGGTGGTAACCCATCGCCTGCAAAATTTGCATCTCTTCGCTGAAGTTTGGCGAATGGACAAGGGACAGATCATTGACAAATTCATCCCCTGAGATAGTAGAGCGCCCGGCCCATACGGGGCGCAGCGCCTTAAAGTCCTGGTTGAGCAGCAACCTCATGCGGGACATGCCGCACAAAGCCCCTCTCTTCCTTGCGCTTATGTTTCCGTTTGCCCTCGTTTACGGCCTGATAGTCACGCTTCGCAGAAAATTCTACGATTGGCATCTCTTAGCCCAAACCAGATTGCCCGGCAGGACCATTTCCG
>JBIKVD010000398.1:0-3736 GCA_044357055.1 Oligoflexales bacterium
ACTTCTCGTCCCCCTCCAAGCCCCAGAATCCGATGGGCATGGATGGAAAAGGCTGAGTGCAAACTAATTCTCCCTTCGCCTCGATGAGGGGACGCCCTCCTTCATCCCAGGCTTCAACAGCCATACCGAGGCCTGGGCTCTGAATCTCCCCAGCGTAGACTGGCAATATGGGATTGCCTAACATAAAACAGGATAGGATATCGGTACCACCAGATATGGAGGTCAAATGGACATCTTCTTTCGCTTGCTGATAGACGTATTGATAGTGTTCTTGCAACAGGGGCGAGCCCGTGGACAGAATCATTCTCAGCTTTTCTAAATTGTGACTGTCCTTTGGTTTAAGGCCTGCCTGCTCGGAGCTAGATAGAAATCTTGGACTTGTGCCGAAAACGGTGACCTGGTGCCTTTCCACAAAATCCCAAAGTGCCGTCGGACTTGGGTATTGCACAGCGCCATCATAAAGCAATAGAGAAGACCCAGTGGCTAAACCCGAGAGCATCCAATTCCACATCATCCAGCCGCAAGTGGTGTAATAGAAAAGTCTATCTTTTGGCCTTAGATCACAATGGAGTCTTTGTTCTTTCAGATGCTGCAGAAGCGTCCCTCCATGGCCATGGACAATGCATTTGGGTACGCCAGTGGTACCGGAGGAATAGACAATATAGAGGGGATGATCAAAGGGAAGTTTCGCAAAGGGATAATTCCTCAGGACCTCATCAAGAGACCCTGATGGTAATTCTTCCGATAAAAAAAGATCTGCAGAATTTACAATAGTAAAGCCAGGTTGACGAGGCGTGACCGCTTGGATGCTGCTCTGGAAGGGCAGCAAAACGAGTGACTTTAGCGATGGGAGTTTGTGCGCGATCTGGAGTAATTTCTCCCGGCAATCAAAGATTTTGCCCCCGTACTGATATTGCGAAGTCCCAATAAGGATTTTGGGGCTGACTTGCTCAAAGCGATCAAAAATTGCTTGCTCACCAAAATCCGGTGAACAGGAAGTCCATATAAGACCGTGGGCCGCTGATGCTAACGAAAAGACGATACATTCATAGCTATTTGATACAACGGCGGCAATGACGTCACCGGCGTGCAAGTCCTGAGACCTTAGCCAGTTGGCTATCGCGAGGGTATCTGAAACCAGCTTTGTCCGACTCAGTTCCCGGGGTGGCATTCCTTCCTGGATATCGATGATAAGATCGGGCTTCTCGCTGGTGGCCAATAAAAGATTTTGGGCGTAGTTTAGATGCCCATCGGGAAACCATTTATGATGGCGCATTGGGGTGTGTTTCTCGAAACTGCGGACGCATGAATAAGGCGCTAGCCAATGAACTTGGCAAAAGTCGGCGATCGATTGCCAAAAAAAGTCCAGGTTTTCAACCGACCATTTATACAGACCTGGCCAATAGGAATTGTCTTGAAGGTTGCTTAAGCCTAGTCCAAAGTTTGCCGAGACATACCGGGCATAAGAGGTCATTTGAGTTTGGGCGATGATTTTAGAAGAGGCTTGCCAGCTGGGTTTTTCCATAGGAAAATTTTGCTCCCCTGTTTAACGATTGTCCTGTTGCTGAAAGCAGCGAAGGAACATAAACTCTTCACCTTTTTTGATATCCGCTAGCCATAAGGGTCTGTGGGAATTTACAGGCCGTGGCGCTAACGAGGAAAGACAGCCTGCAAAAAGACAGTCTGCAAGTAGAGACCATAGGTTAACGAATTTTTGGAATACGAGCGGTGAGACTATGACCCAAATTTGAATGTCTGACAACTAAAAATGGCACAGCTCAAGGTGGGATCCGAGCCTGTTAGCGCTTTTGCGGAAAATTGTCGAGTTTAGCTGCAATTTCCCGTAGGCGAGCCATCCCTTTTCGATTAGGTTCGGCGGGAATGTCTTGGGTTTTTGGGCCCAGGGTGTCACCTGAAGAAGCCCCGGGCGTAGGGCCCATTCTTTTTGTGTACTCGACGAGGCGTTCTTTTTGTTTCGCGTGAAGTGTTTCCTCAGCCTCCAGGAAGCTTTGCGGTGCCACCTGTCCTGGAATCAATCCAAGGATCTGCGCTCTTTTTGATAACAGCTCCTGACTAAGGTGCAGTCTAGTGGCGATTTGGACCAGATTCAGTCCCTGACTTAGGTCTGTTCGAATCCAATCCTGAGGCATGAGCAAGGCAGCAGCGAATGCATCAGCCTGAGCCTCTTCATCCAACTTTCCGGTTTGACGGTCGGGCGCAGTAAGGTAGCGCTGAAGGGGATCAATCGCCTCACGGTATCCACAACGAGTTTGGCCACCTTGAGCTATTTTGCTTTGCAGGTGACAGAAATAGTGACCCAATAAATGGGCGTGGGTGAAGAGAGGCAGATTGGCAATGGGCTGAGGCGTGAGGATCGTCACACTAAATTGCCCACTCTCGTCGTGAGCCACAATCGACGGGGATTGGAACTTAGATGAGTTGTGATAGCGCAGTCCTGCGCTTCTTCCCAGCCGAATGAGGTAGTCTTTGTCTCTAAATTGGGTTAAGTCCGGACCCTTGCACAGGCGGCTAAGAACAGTTTTTACCAAGAGTTCGGGGTCGCGGTGGTGGGCGGCGGCAATAATTTCAGAGTACAGAGCTATCATTGGTTTTCCTCACGCTGACTAAGGTGTTCTTGTCTGCTTTGCTCTTTAGATTCTATCAAAATTCTCACCCCAGGTACTGGCCCGAACCCGGAAAATACCCTCTCTCGGTCCCCACAAAGAGCGCATGCCTAGGTCAAGTATCTAGCGTAATTGCCTACTATATTGCCCTGAAATGACAGGATTATTTGGAAATTCTAAAGTAGGAACCTGAATCGCCGAATGGGGAAATATAGAAAATGATCTTTGCTCAATCACAAAGGTGACTGCTATGAGACAGGCAACAGCCGGGAAATTTGCGCCCATGGATCAACCGGACCGGCGCAGTAAAAAGAGAATCAGATTTACAGGTCTTCTTCCGGGACTCTTTCGCACCCAACCCAAAGGGCAGCTTATCGTCTGTAGGCCTGTAGATATAGGGCAGTCAGGCTTAGGTATCTTATCCCAGTTTGAACTGAACGTGGGTGATCAACTGGTTTTAGAGTGCAAGTCTATCGACCTCAATTTAGTTGTGGAGTGGAAAAAGAGAGACTTCGGCAAGCAAGATCTTTGGCGCTACGGCTTGTCACTTGTTGATAGCGAGGTCGATGTGATTGAATTATTCTCCTCCACCGGTTGCATCCGTTAAAGAAAGCTAATTTCTATTAACTAAATAATTACAAATAGTTATATTGGCATCAGTGCCCCCTGATGTATCCATAAAAAACGATGAGCGTGATCTCTCTCGTGGTACTTCTGATGCTCTGATTTTTGAAACTTACACGCCCTGATGTTGTTCTCACTCCCCAACGTGATCAAGAAATTAAAAAAAAAATTTAACTTACAAAGCATTCATCCGATACCTATTCCATTCGCTGTGCAAACCTGCGAAACCCTTTTGAGGAGCTTGTTTCAAGGTGTTCTCAAAAATGGAGAAACGGGTTGCAGTGATTTCTTGAAAGTTCTCACGCTCAATTGCCTGCTAAAATTACTTGAGTATATTTTCAAAAGAAGGCATCATGTAAAAAGATCAGATTTGAGATGAATGATTTTGATCCCGAACCGAGAGACGGTGCTAGTAAAAGGTTCGCTAAAGTTAAATGACTGGGTCGGAGATGAGAGCAGTCAGATGACAGGCAGAAAAAGCTAGCGAG
>JBIKVD010000097.1:0-12455 GCA_044357055.1 Oligoflexales bacterium
CGACTTCGTCCATGGTTTCGCGGATCATCATGGACTCGCCATTAACGAAATAAACCACGGTATCAGGTGTGGATTCCAGATACTTGACGGTCTCCAGGTTCAATATGACCGGTGCCTTGTTAAGCTTCGTAACGCGAATCATGCTTGTTCGAGTCCTCAAACGCATCGTTGGAAATAACTTGAAATTCCTATCAATCAGTAAGAATGTGTATAGCCCCCAGCATAGGAGTTAGCAATGGCCGATTTACAGAATCTCTCCCAGACGATTAGTGCGGTCCAAAACCAATTCGAAAAAGTATGGGGGTTTCTTTGACTTAGAATCGAAGAAACTAGAGCTTTCCGATATTCAGCGCAAAATCGAAAATGATCCCACTTTTTGGGAGCGGCCAAAAGAATCGGCGCTAGTCCTCAAATCCAAGAAAGTCCTGGAAGCTTTTTTAGATCGAGCCAAGGCGCTAAAGGCCAAGCGTGACGACATGGTGGCCGCTAAAGAATTGGCTGAAGATGGGGACGACTTTGCTGTCGAAGCGGAGCGCCTTGCCATGGAGCTAAAGGCGGAGCTTATCGAGCTGGAGGTACAAAGCCTGCTAGGCGGCGAATTGGACCTCAATGATGCAGTTGTGACCATCAATGCAGGAGCGGGCGGAACGGAGTCTTGTGATTGGGCTTCCATGCTCTATCGCATGTACACAAGGTGGGCAGAGAGGCACAAATTTTCCTTAGAGCTTTTTGACCTTCAAGCCGGCGAGGAAGCGGGGATCAAACACTGCACTTTTCAGATCAGCGGTAATTTTTCTTACGGGCTACTCAAGGCCGAGTCGGGAGTGCATCGACTCGTAAGAATCAGCCCTTTTGATTCCAATGCCCGACGGCATACCAGTTTTTGCTCGATCTATATTTCTCCTGTGATCGATGACACCATCGAAATTGAAGTAAACCCAGCTGATCTGCGCATAGATACCTATCGGGCGAGCGGTTCTGGGGGTCAGCACGTTAACAAGACGGACTCCGCGGTTCGCATCACCCATCTTCCTTCCGGAATTGTCGTGCAGAGTCAGAATCAAAGGTCTCAGCTGCAAAACCGCGAAACATGTATGAAGCTTTTGAAAAGCAGATTGTACGAAGTAGAAATGCAGAAACGTGAGCAGCAGCTCAATGCACTGGAAAATGCTAAATCGGATAACTCTTGGGGCTCCCAAATTCGCAGCTACGTTCTTCACCCCTACAAATTGGTCAAAGATCATCGTACCGACCATGAGGATTTTAGTCCGGACGAAGTTCTTGACGGTCATTTGGATGTTTTTATCAATGAATTTTTGGTAAAAAGCAAAAAAGACCAAATAGCACCGAATCTCTGACCCGCCCCTACGCCTTCTCAAACTGTGTCCCCAAGCAAATTTTTGACCTATCTGAACAGACAAGATATGCTTGTAAGTAGTGTAAACCAAAGCATTTTCAGTGGGCTTGCGTTCGATCACGATGGACCAGGACGAGGGTGTTGCCTAGCACCCGACTTGGGCTGAGTGAGCAACCAGACAACTGAGCGGTGCAAGGGCAAGAGGGGTTTGAGCCATGGATGTTGAGAAAATCTACAAGGTCGTCACGCAGGTAAACAAGGACGATGAATTCAAATCCCTCCATTGGGAAGGCAGTTTTAAAGACTACTTGAACATGGTCATTGAGAACCCAAAAGTCGCTCGTACGGCGTTCCAAAGGGTTTATGACATGATCATGAGCTATCCCACGTCCAACTACAAAGAATACAAAAAGAAGATAACTCGTTACCACTTCTTCGACGATGCGATCGATCATGGCAAGGATGCAATTTTTGGCCTCGATGTCCATTTGATGAAACTCGTGAACATCCTTAAGGCTGGTTCCATGCGCTATGGACCAGAAAAAAGGGTCATACTTCTTCATGGCCCCGTGGGCTCTTCCAAATCGACGATCGCCCGACTGCTAAAAAAGGGTCTAGAGAAATACTCGCGCAGCAATGAAGGCGCCCTGTATACTTACTACTGGCACAATCTGGCCGACATTCTCAAGATGGAAGACACGATCCCCTGCCCCATGCATCAGGACCCCTTGCACTTGATTCCTAGGGAGCGGCGCGAGGAAGTGATGAAACTCCTCAACAAAAATCGCGGTCGCAGCGAAGAAATCTATATTGAGGGTGACCTAAATCCATCCTGTCGCCTTATCTTTCGCCAATTGGGCGAATACTACAAAGGTGAATGGCAAAAAGTGGTGGATAATCACATCCGCGTAAAGCGTCTTATCATTTCCGAAAAAGATCGCATCGGCATTGGTACCTTTCAACCTAAGGATGAAAAGAACCAGGATTCGACTGAACTGACCGGTGACATTAATTATCGTAAGATCGCTATTTACGGTTCGGATTCGGATCCACGCGCCTTTAATTTCGATGGTGAATTCAATGTCGCAAACCGGGGGATTATTGAATTTATCGAGGTGCTCAAACTCGATGTGGCGTTCCTCTATGATCTCTTAACGGCCTCACAAGAGCACAAAGTGAAGCCGAAAAAATTTGCGCAAACCGATATCGACGAAGTCATTTTAGGTCATACAAATGAGCCAGAATATCGTAAATTGCAAAGCAACGAATTTATGGAAGCCTTAAGAGATCGTACTGTGAAAGTCGATGTCCCCTATATCACCAGGCTTTCTGAGGAGATAAAGATCTATCAGAAGGACTTCAATGCCACGACAGTTCCTCACATTCACATCGCACCACACACCATTGAAATGGCGGCCATGTGGGCCATCCTTACTCGCTTGGAAGAGCCGAAAAAAGCGAATCTGACTTTGATGCAAAAGATGAAGCTTTATAATGGCAAGACCTCTCAGCAATTCACGGAAGATAATATTAAGGAACTGCGAAAGGAAGTCGAGCGTGAAGGATTAGATGGCATCAGTCCTCGCTATATCCAGGACAAGATTTCCAATGCCTTGGTCGTTGACAAAGGTGAGGGATGTATCAATCCCTTTATCGTCTTGAATGAATTGGAAAGCGGATTGAAGGCGCACTCCTTGATTAACGATGAGGAGGAACGCAAACGTTATCGCGATCTGCTTTCCGAAGTGAAACGAGAGTATGAGGATATGGTCAAGCACGAAGTGCAAAGGGCTATCTCGGCGGACGAGTCCGCGATTGAAAAATTGTGCGGTAACTATATCGACAACCTTAAGGCCTATATTCAGAAAGAACGCGTGCGCAATGCCTATACGGGTGCTGACGAGGAGCCAAATGAGCGTTTGATGCGCTCGATCGAAGATAAAATCGATATTCCCGAAGGACGCAAAGATGACTTCCGCCGCGAAATTATGAACTACATCGGGGCCCTGGCGCTTGAGGGGAAATCCTTTGACTTCCGTACCAACGAGCGTTTGCATCGCGCTTTAGAGCTAAAACTCTTTGAGGACCAGAAAGACACGATCAAATTGACAACCTTGGTTTCCAATATTGTTGACCGAGAGACTCAAGAGAAAATCGATGTCGTCAAAAATCGCTTGATCAAGAACTATGGTTATTGCGAAATTTGCGCCAACGATGTTCTGGGTTTTGTCGCTAGCATTTTCGCGAGAGGTAGTAGCGTGAAATCTGGTGAAAAGGCTTCTTAATTAGGTTTTATCCAGAAATAGGCTTTCGTGGACATTCGGAAATGGCGTGAATACTAGGCGCCGAGAAAAAACCCGACGAAGACAGTACATTGTGGGTACGGCGAGGAGGGTTTATTGAAGGCAACGACGTAGACGCGGCTTTTCCGGATGGACACTAATTAGATTCCTAGGCTTGACGAGCGTTGTAAGTGACATACCTAAGCTTACGACGAGCCCACTCGATCGCCACCGCAAGGGGTACTTGAATGAAGATGGAATCCGACCTCAACCGATTTCGCAAGATTGTGCGAGGAAAGATTAAGGAGGAGTTGCGGAGGTTCGTCTCTAACGGTGATCTCATTGCGCGCCAAGGCAAGAAAGAAGTCACGATCCCCATACCGCGCATCGACTTGCCACAATTTCGTTTTGGCGACAATCAAGGGGGCGGCGTCGGTCAAGGCAATGGGGAAGTTGGCGATGAAGTTGGCCAGGACGGTCAGCCAAAGCCAGGCGAAGGAGAAGCCGGTGACCAAGCAGGTGAACACACCATGGAAGTGGAAGTTAGCCTTGAGGAACTGGCTAATATTCTCGGAGAAGAGCTCGAACTTCCTAATATAGAGGAGCGTGGGCAGAAAAATATTGTCTCTCGCCATTACAAGTATTCCGGGATTCAATCGAAAGGCCCAGAATCCCTGCGGCATTTCAAAAGGACCTATAAAGAGGCCCTAAAGCGAACCATTTCCTCAGGTGAGTATGATTTTGATGATCCCATCATTATTCCCATAAAAGAGGATAAGCGGTTTCGCGCCTTTTCAGTCACGACGCAACCAGTCGCTAATGCCGTCATCATATATATGATGGATGTCTCCGGGTCGATGGGGGATGAGCAGAAGGAAATCGTGCGTTTAACTAGTTTTTGGTTAGACACTTGGCTATCGAGGCAGTACGAAGGTCTCGATCGTCGCTATGTGATCCACGATGCTACTGCAAAAGAAGTTGATCAGGAAACTTTCTTTCGCACCAAGGAATCCGGCGGTACGCTCATTAGCTCTGCCTATAACGCGGCCTTAACAATCATCGACGAGCACTACCCGGCATCCGAGTGGAATATATACCTCTTTCACTTTTCTGATGGCGATAATTGGTCCGGAAATGACACCACCGAGTGTATGCGCTTGTTACAGGAAAGAATCCTGCCCATCGCTAACCTCTTTTGCTATGGACAAGTCGAAAGTCGATATGGTTCTGGTCAGTTTCTCCGTGATCTGGTTAAGCAGTTCGGCGAAAAACACGACAAAGTAACCCTTGCGCAGATCAAAGACCGCGACGCGATCCTAGACGCGATCAAGACCTTTTTAGGTAAGGGGAAATAGACATGTACGGATATGAAACCCGCCTTACCCCAGAATTAGAAGATGTGGTCCGCGGATTGGAGGCGGTGGCTCGGGGCGTCGGCCTCGACCCGATGCCAACGATTTTTGAACTCGTGGATTATAATCAGCTCAATGAGATTGCTGCCTATGGTGGGTTTCCCACACGTTATCCCCATTGGCGTTGGGGTATGGAGTATGAACAGATCTCCAAGAGCTATACTTATGGTCTTTCCATCATTTACGAAATGGTCATTAACAACAATCCCTGCTACGCCTATTTGCTTAGGGGCAACAGCATGGTTTATCAAAAGACCGTTATAGCCCATGTGTTTGGACATAGTGATTTCTTCAAAAACAATTATTGGTATTCTAAGACAAATCGCAAGATGCTGGATCAAATGGCTAACCATTCCAGCGCCGTTCGAGGCATCATCAATGATCTGGGTCATGACCAGGTGGAAAACTATATTGATATTTGTCTTTCTATCGACAATCTCATTGATATACACGCGCCTTTTCGCGCTAAGTCGAAGACCGAGGATAAGGGGGAGCAGCGCTCACCAAAAGTCACCAAACTTGCTGCAAAAACCTATATGGATTCTTACGTCAATCCTTTGGATTACCTTGAGCAACAGCGGCAGCAACAAGTCGTCGAGATGGCGCAACAACGAAAAATCCCAGCAAAGCCTGAGCGCGACGTTTTAAAATTCCTACTTGACTATGCCCCTTTGGAATCTTGGCAGCGCACCATTCTCAACATCATCCGCGATGAGGCTTACTATTTTGCTCCCCAAGGCCAGACGAAGATTTTAAACGAAGGATGGGCCACCTACTGGCACTCCAAGATGATGACTCAATTAGCTCCACTACATGGCTCTGAGATCGTCGACTATTGCGCCCACTACGCTGGGGTTGTAGCGAGCCATCCCAACAGCCTCAATCCCTACAAGCTTGGAGTGGAATTGCTTCGACATATCGAACGACGCTGGGATCGTGGGCAATTCGGCATCGACTATGTCCACTGCCGTGACCCTAAGGATCGGGCCAATTGGGACACGAAAGCCGGCCTCGGTCAGCAAAAGCTCTTCGAGGTTCGAAAAATTCATAATGACATCACTTTTCTGGATGAATTTCTTGATGAAGACTTCTGTCATCAACACAAAATGTTCCTTTATGATTTTGACCGTCGGAGCGGAAAATATCTGATTTCCTCGCGGGAGTTTAGTAAGGTAAAGGCCCAACTCTTGGGTCAACTGACCAACTTTGGGCAACCAGTGATTGAGGTGGTTGACGGTAATTTTCGCAACCGTGGCGAGCTCCTGCTGAAACACAAGTATGAAACGGTTGGACTGCAGCAGGATTTTGCTCAGGAAACCCTGCGCAATCTCTTTTTGGTCTGGTCCCGACCCGTGCATATAGAAACCATCGTTGAGGATGTGCCTAAGCGCATATCTTTTGACGGCAAGAGTCATCATACCGAAAAAGTTTGAGGAGCCATGCTTTTACGATTCGAACCCATCGGGATCATGCTGTTGGTCCTTAACTCGATGATCAATATCCCTTCCGGATATGCGTCGACTCCTCTGCCAAAATTGAGAAATCTAGGCGTCGCTGCTCTTTCTTGGGAGCAGCATTCTGGAGCCGCTCTTGAACTGGAGGACAACAAGAGTCTTTTGCGCCAGGTGTTACCAAACATTGTTAGAGCCAGTGGCCGCTTTAACATGATTCATCATGAATTGGTTAAGACTCTTGTGGATGATGAGAAGGGACGTCAGAGACTGAAAGAAGAGTTTGAGCTAGAGTGTGCCCTGGTGCTAGAGGCGCGGGCTGAAACAGATGCGATTCATTTTGTTCTCAAGCTTATCGATCCAGAGTTAAATCATTTACTTATCGAACGATCCACCGTGAGTCGAGAAGAGTTCATCAGCTTAAGTCGGACCGAGTTAGAAAACTGGGCTATGGAGTTCTACTACCGACTTATCAATCGACTGCCCCATGATATTTACGTGACGAGTATCCAAGGTGACTATGTCACCCTAAGCGGAGGCACTGAGCAAGGGATTGGCATGGGTACTCAATTTGAGTTGTCTGATGCCCTTTTAAAAGATCGCCATCCAGCCGATGGCACCTGGCTTGATTTTACGATACTACCCGCGGCTAAAGTTGAAGTTTTTGAAGTCAAAAGCAAATCGAGTATCGCTAGGATACTGACCGAATCAGCCCCTCATCGTTTGACAGTCGGACAAGGTGCCTTGGTGCAGTCTCAGCCATCCAGAGAGTACTATCGGCTTAAAATGCAGCGCGATCTGCGCGAGCGAATGCCAAGGAGCAATGATCAGGTCGAATTGGTCGCGCCTTTATATAGTGAAGCAAACAGCATGGCGACAGGTCCAGGGGTTCCAGCGAGCGGTGGTTCAGACCCGCGATCAGGTCAAAGCCCTAGTCAGTCCGCCAATCAAGTTGCTAGCGTAAACCCCAATGGTGCAGTACAACAGCCAGTCCTGAACAACTCTGGACTCGAGGCGGGCCAGCCCACGGATGCAGGCGGTGGCACGTCCCCAAAATCCGTAGCTGATCGACCCAAGGAGTCTTTGACAGACTACTTGCAAGACTATGCCGATAGGGTCGACACCTGGTTCGGAGCAAAGCAGTGGTCCTTTTCGGGTCCAGCCTCCGCAAAAGGCAAGTTTCCTCTTTGGCTCGTAAACTCCTTTGGAGCGCGCATTTCTAAATTGATGTTGCCAATGATTCATTTACAGGTGGGGGCTGATTTCGGTTTTGGTGGCACCGGAAATGGGGACTACCTCAGTATCGCTGGTCTCGGGCGGCTGGTGTATATCGGCGAGACCAGTGAATTCAAGGATTTTTTTGACCGCTACTATCTCGGAGCGAGCGGCTCCTATCAGGGCATGGCTGTCAATAGTGAGAAGTTCGGAGGAGGCGACTGGTTGGTCGGTGGTCTTGTCGCTGGCATCGAGAGCAAGCTTTATATCGTCGGAGAAAGGCGCGTTTTCGATAGTTTTGTAGAATTCGGCTTGAATCCTTTGACGATTGGAAGGTTCGGCTACAGCGGAAAACGCCAAGGCGTAAAATCATCTATGGGATGGCAGTTCAATTTAGGAGGATATCTGGAAGAATCTCCCCGCAGCTTGGAGTGGGGTGGTCTGATGGGCTTTAGTGGAACCAACATGCTCTTTGAAGATAGCGAAGAGGGTTACTTAAGCACCTTCCAATTACAGGCACTTCTGCGGTATCGCTTGTGACCTTGACGCAAGTCTTTGTGGTAATAATCGGCTATTGGGCTCTAAACCCAGGCTATGGACTCGCGTGTCAGATTGTGCCACCCAATACCTTGCAAGTGACTTTTTCTTGTAAAGACCTTCCCCCAGGAGTCAGCTTCCAAAAGGGACCACCCTACGAAGGTTCCCTTGCCACGGTTCAATACTTGGAAAATAGGAGCGATACCAGGATCTTTATCCTCTCAGGCAATGCTTCGCTCCTGCAGACTCAGTCTGCCATCAGTCCAAGCCTACTATTTGGTGCGAAGAAAGAATATTCGGCTCTAACCCTAATCCATGGGGGTAACGAGTCCCTCTTTGATGAGAAGATCCAGCAGTGGAAAGTTCGATTGGTTGCCATGGGGGAAAAGTCCGTACCCTTTCGCGGTTTGGAGGTCACACCGTACCTATTAGCTGAACACTTTTCCATGTCGGGTGTGCTGGATCTTAAGCCTGCCTATGAAGAACCCACAAAGCCAGTCCTGGTGCCAAAAGCCATGGCTTTCAAAATCCAGATTGACAGAGGCTTGGGGATCGAAAGTTGGGATTGTCTGGCCACCTTCGCTCCAAACCCTCGTTTGTTAGAGGAGTGGGAAAGCGCCCACAAACGAGGGTGTCCTAAACTTGGACCATAGACGCTCGTTTATGAATACCTCAAAATATCCCAAAATATCTGGCATATACCGATTGCTACAGTCTTTTCTACCTGAGTCGTCAAGGTTAAGCTCAGCAAGCTTTTCTTTCTATCATTAGAAATCACCTCAATGGTTAAGCCCTCGTACCGACAATGAAGGAGAGATTCTAGAATCCCTATAAGCAGATGTTGATTATGAAGTCCGCCTACAGCCAGTTTCCATCCTGTTTCCTCAGCACGGTTTTCCTCCTGTGCTGGGCGACAGGCGCTATGTCACAAGACGCAGCCATCGAGAAGCGAACAAAAGTGGTCTTTGTGGAGGGCAATTACGGCTTTTCTACCTATAAAAGCGAAACCCTCACCAGCAATGATACTGGGTCGACGCTCCATGCCAATGTTGGAGCCCATGTTGGAGAGGGAAAAGAGATTGTTTTACAACTCGAATACGATTCCGCTACAGTAGCCCTCGAGTTGATTGACCATGCCTTAAGCAAGAAAGACACAGATATTCTGATTAATTATCGCTGGAGTTACCTTTCCTTTGGGGCTCTTATTGCCGCTAACCAAATGGGCATCACGAGCGCTGGCACAGATGTGCTGCTGGCCACTTCCTCTGGTTTTGGTGGTAATGTTGCCCTAGCGATACCGGTGGGCAGGAGTTCTTATACCTACCTAAAGACGAAGTTTGCGACCTACAATGAGTCCACGGATACTATCTCCGAGACCAATAAACTTAGCAGTCAGATGGTTGTAGATGTGGGTGGCAATCTGCTGCTTAGTAGAGACCTACTTTTTATGACCTTTGGGTATCGCTACAACACCTTGGCGCTGACGGTGAATGATACCGATGGTGCTGAACTCATGACGACAACGTATTTGGGTATTGGGATGGGGATTGATTTCTAGATAGGGATCAGTTTTATGAGATTCGTATTATGGCTAGTTGCGACACTTTTGCCTTTTTCAGCGTGCCGAACACCTGCAAATTCACAGGCTGTGGAGGAGTCCAAAATACATGCCTTGTGCATGGATCTTCAGCAGCCGGAGCTTGCCAAATGCACAGACTACCAGGGGCTGTTGATCTCTTTAGAAACTTCCTTTGCATCCTCCTGTCAGGAGCAAGGTGGTTCCTGGAGAAAAGATTTCAAATGTAAAATTGAATCGGGTACGCGAGGCTGCCGTCGGGAAGGCACCGGTGGTGGGCCGACTGTCGTAACTTGGTATACTGGGGACGGATTCCAGACAACGGAAATTCAATGTCCGAATATGGTTTTAATCACGAAATAGCTGTCTGCTAATATAAAAGGTTGATGGTTAGCGCAAAGTAGCCGGGTCGGCCATATTCATTTTCCTTAAAAAGCTGTCCGTATCGGCCGAGTACCTGGAGTTGCACGTCTGAGGTGCGAAATAAGGCAATTCCTGCCCCCACACTTCCCGAGAATCCAAAGAGATCTTTAACTTCCTTACTGTGGGCGACGGCGCCACCCATCCCTAAGTCTAAAGAAATCAAGGGCGAGATATCTTGTGCTAATAGATAATAGTTTGCGCCGATCCCCCCATGCAGCACTGCAGCAGCTTCGCTGTCAAAAGTAGCCAGCGCATCTACGCCTGCGCGAACAGCAGCATGCGGATTGACATCCCAAATGTACCACCCTGAAAGACTATAGGCGGTATCCGTATTTTCCATATTTAACAGTCGCCCAGGTCCAATCCCTAGAGCAAAGAACTGCTTAGCTTTCACCCGAGATTGGATTTTTCCTGTTTCCTGTTCTGGGATGTCTCCTACCTCTAGGGCACTTATTCTTGGGCTGGAAAACATGATGACCAATAGGCCAAATTTTAGAAGCTTATTCATCTGCATGCTCCTGTTCTTGGTTTTTCTTACGTATGTTATGGCTATTGGCAGGCCGAGAAATCAATCTTTACAACTTTTTTGGGGAAGCGACCCGCCTTATCAATTTCCATATCATCAAAGCGAAATTTCTTACCATAAACAGATTTTGCTAAATCCATGCTCGCTTCTAAGCGGCAGTACTCTTTGTTGATGGTCAAATTTCGGGCGCAGACAGGTATAAAACCAGGTGAGGATTTGCCAATAAGACTTGGTTCCGGCATGAGGTACCACTCGCATTTCTTCTTGTTGTGGGGATCACAGCCGAAGAAGGTTCCGCTAGTCAAGATCAAGGTCGCGAGCCAGAACTTCATGCTTTTCAATCCTCTCGATAATGCACGCGAATTTCGATGCGCCGGTTCAAGGCTCTCCCAGTAGCGGTTGAATTAGGGGCGATGGGCTTGGTATCAGCATAGCCAGCAATGGCTAGGGTGTTCGGAGAAAATCCCAGGTTAGTAATAAAATGTTTCACAATCTCGCCTGCACGCAGGCCCGATAATTCCCAGTTGGAAAGGGCCCCCGATGCCGGTTGAGCATCCGTGTGGCCTTCAATCGTCAATGGACGATCTAGATCCCGGAGCAATTCACCGACACGGTTTAGTTCCGGTAAGGCCCCTTTCTTCAGCTTGAATTCATTAGGCCCATAAAAATGGGTGGCCAAGAGACGGACGGCAAATCCGTCCTCCGTTCGTTGCACGCTCACAATACGCTCAGATCCATCTTTGGCGGCTGTTTGCCCCTTCTCAGGGCCATAGAGCCGCTCTTCCAAGACAGCATTGAATTTCTGCAACTCCGAATGAATGATGCGCGTGCGTTCCTCCGCATTGGGGAATTTGCGCGTGAGAGGCGGGCGAATTTGATTGCCTGAGAAATGCTCAAAAATTCCAAGGCCGGCTTCGTCTGGACCGACGCGCCGGTCTACGGGCACCTCTTCCACCACCATATTGAACTGCTCGACAATGGCGCCAGCGGCTTGAGTTATTTCCGCACTATCGGAGCCCTCTTTTAGAGCAAAGAGTACCACAAAGACCGCAAACAATAGCGTCATCATGTCAGCAAAGCTGACCAGCCATCGTTCGTGGTTTTCAAATTCAGGGCAGTGTTGCTTTTTACCCAAGAAATGCTCCCAGAGGCGATGAAGCGCCGCTATTCCTCGCCGTGCCCGCCTGTAAAGACGCCCAGCTTTTCCTTGATGACGTTTGGATTCATACCTGTGAGGATGCCGTCGATACCGATCGTGACAATTTCCCGGGCATAACCCTCCAACTGCGCTTTGCGCTTTAGCTTCTTAGCGATGGGGAGGGCCAAGATGTTTGCGGAGCCTACTCCATATAGAGTTGCGACGAAAGCGACCGCAATTCCTGGTCCGATTTTTTCTGGTTGGTCTAGAACGGTCATAACTTTCATCAATCCGATAACGGCTCCGAGAATTCCGACCGTTGGAGCAAAGGCGCCAAAATCTTCCCAGAATTTAACGAAGACCTCAGCCTCTTGATGTTCGATATGGGCCTCCGTTTCCAACATATCAGCGATAACGGAAGGATCGGTGCCATCAACGGCCAAACGCACCGCTGTTCTAAGTGGTCCAAACTTAATGGAATCTCGCCTTTATTCGAGGGCCAGGATGGATTCTATTCTCGCTACTTGTGCCAAATCCA
>JBIKVD010000399.1:0-3699 GCA_044357055.1 Oligoflexales bacterium
GTCAGCGACAGGTCCAGTGCGATCGCGGCCATCCGGGAAAAAATCTATGGCTACCTAAAAGATGCCGACGATCCTGCGAACCCGTTGCAATCGCTGCGCAGCTCTATCTTGATTTTGGACGACCTCGGGCACCACTGTCAAAGCCCCAGCAGTTTCGCTAATTATCTTCTGAAGGTTCTGCCTGAGGAAGAAAACCAAACTGGGCAGGCGGTACCCTCTACCGACCGTGCAAAACTCATTCAGGAAATTCAAGATCTAGACCAGCAAATCGACAAGACGCGCCAAATGACCACCCGCATCCTAAAGGTGAGGGAGTCGGCCAAGCACCTCAATGTTCACGCTATTGCTGCTGCCAAAGATATTCCCACAACTCAGCTTGAGATTGAGCATTTGGCACAGTTTGCCAGCTTCTTGGATCAACCCTTTAGCTGGACCGATGCCTCGGGACAATCAGCAGAGATTCCTGGCTATACTCTTACCTACTGGATCATTCAAAATCGTGCACAGCTGAAACAGGAAGGCTACTTCGACCTTTTACAGAGCAAATACCTGGACTTTCTCACCGCACCCGAATCTAAAACTCAAGCCATCAACCAATTGGTCCAAATAAAGACCTATCTCATGCATTTGGCTTCGCAGAAATCGCTAACACAAAAACAATTTGATGTTCTTTCAGGCGCTTATGATATCAAGGTCCTAAAGAGAGATCTGCTGGCTGCCATGACGCGTCAAGGCATCAGCTTCGAAGCGACCGGTTTCCGGAAACTCATCATGATGTTTCGCTCGCCCCTAAGAAGCATGATAAAGAGACTGATTCGCATCATCGATCGTGAAATTATTGTCAGATCACACTACGAGAAATTCCCACGGGGTGTATGGGCTAATTTTGCTCTTATACATCATAACTTGATAACAGACACTAGTCTCTCACCCTCACTCCCTTTAGAAATGGCCTATCATAAGATTACCCAATCCCTTGCTGCAGACACGGAAGCGGTGTCTGTCATACCACTCCCAGAAATCAGCACGGTACTCGTGAAGGGAAGGCAGCTTCAAAATGAAAGAGATGAGAAGGTAAAGAAACTCTGTGGAGCTGTCTTGAAAGACCAGCACCGTGCGAATACAACACCCATCGCCGGCGCCAACCACCCACTATCACGCTGCCGCTATTTGCTGCAAATGATCAAGGAACAGTCCTCCGTGGCGGGCTGCCGCCTGCTCCTAAACGACCTACAAGCGACTCTCCAAGCAGCTTTTCCTGTTATCATCTGTCAAAAAGAGGTCGTCTCTTTGTTAACAGCTTGCAAAGAGAACTCTTTCTACCTCGCTATTGTGGATGAGGCTACCCAATGCAAGGTCGACGACTCTTTGCCCATCCTCTTTCGTTCCAAACATTTTATGGTCGTAGGTGATGACAAGCAAACGGTATTGGATAAGGACTCCACCATCGACGACTATCTTTTTGAGAACTTTAGGCTCCATCGCTATTTGATTGCAAGCCAGGGAACAAGTATGAAAGGAGGCGGATCGAACGTCTTTCGCCTCGCAAAACATATTAAGCAGGGCTCTATCATGTTAGATGAGCATTTCCGCTGCCCGCCCAAAGTGATCGCTTACAGCAATCATTTTGTTTATGAAAATAAACTAAAAATCATGCAGTGGTCTCGGAATCATGACGCCAAGACAGTGGTCGTATGCGGCCAAGAGAGTCAGTTCAAGGGACGTGACGAGAAATGCCAGCGAGGAAAATTCAAAGGCATAGAGACTCATATGATCGATCGATTTATGGACTATGTCCTTGACGAATTGAAAGTCATAGAAAAAGAAACCGGCAAGGCGATATCGCTGACAGATCAAGTTGCCATTTGTACTTTTTTAATTAAAAATCGCCCTTACTTTGAAGAAATCAAACCAGCCTTTCTCGATCGAGCCAAACGCGGGACGGACTTGCTCATTGGAGCCGGCGCAGAACTACAGGGCAAAGAAAGAGACTATATTTTCTACTTCTGGGATATCTATCCCGGCAACGTTGCCGCCTTTCGCCAAGGTGATGACGCGGACAAAAGAAAAGGCGAACTTAACGTTCTGATGAGTCGGCCGAAATCTCGCGCCTATCACTATGTGCATAGAGATTTTTCCAGCCTAAAGCCTGGGTCGGCATCCATTGTTGACTACTTACGTCAGTTCGGGTCCGATTCAAGTCCCGAAACCGCCACCCAGATGAAGAGTACCAAAAAACAGTCTGGGGTTTCCCTGCGCGAGAGAAAAAAACAGCCTAACCCGGATCTGCATCCCTTGAATCGAGGCTCCGGCCAGCTGATGCAAAAACTCATTGAGGCCAGACTAAACTCAACCGATCCTCAAAGGCAGTCCAGTCTAGATCAGTTCTTCTCTATTCAATATAGTGTCGCGGTCGGAAATCCAAAGTATCGAGTGGATCTTATGATCTATCCTCAGTTTGCTGATGACAACGGCTTCGCGCTAGGGATCGTTGATCTTGCGCAGTTTAGCGTCTCTGGCAGCCGGGAAACAGAAATCTATGACTATTACTTCCAGTTGTGCCGCGCCCAACCCAAGATAGAACCGGTCTTCGTTTACCTACATGAAATTGCCGACAAGAGCAGCAGCAGCTGCCAAAGAATTATGGACTATCTTAAAAGGAATTATGAGCTTGGTAAAGGTCGCAAGCCAAAGACCGCTTAGGGTTGGCTCAGATCTCGGTTGGATAATTCGGAGATGGGTCCGCTAAACCTGGCCCTGGTATCTTTCATCTTCTGTGTCGCAGATTGTAAGGAGTGGCGAATTCGCTGCATCTCCATTTCGCGATTGATTCTAGTTTGAAAAGTATTTTCGAGAGCATCGACAATAGCAGGATTTGAAGTACCTAGCTCTCGATTGGTCGGCTCAACACAAATTGCTATTTCCGAAAAGGTTAACACCGCGAAGAGAAAACTTGCTTTAATAAAACCTGTCTTTCCTGGCAAACCCCACATCATAAGAAGCTCCCTTGGTTGATTTGGGCTTCTCTAGTTTTGAGTCCGCAGTAGGCTCGTTAAAACAAAGACCTCTAAAGTGTTAAGGTTGCTATCGTCTAAAGCGACCAAAAATTGAACAAGCCTTGTAGCTATTCATTATCTTAAGCTTTTTTGGCCACCTATTGCATTTGTTGATCCACCGGGGCTTTTGCAAAAGTGGTCGGCTCATTACCTTAAAGCTCGTAAATAGCATGGGACAAGGCTTTCTACTCATCAAATGTGGAATGACTTTGACCGCAATCGAAAAATCAAAATATTTGAAATAGGTTTTCATTTGATTTTTGGGGGGAAACACTTTAAGAAGTAGTGTCGCCAAATTGGCCAAGCTATAGAGAGGAGCTAAAAATGTTTAGATTTTTCGCGGGTTCGAGTCACCCCGCCTCTGCAGCAGCGATAGCGTTGCTTTCACTATTTTTCCTATTGGTCGGGCCAAGGACAGCCAGCGCTAAGCGGATTCCCGAATGCGGGACTGAGACCTACAAAACCCTGACCAACCCACTTTGTGGATACATTGAGAAGAGTTCGAGCCACTGTGAACCCATAAAGTTCATGAAAGCTCCCCATCCGGACTGTGGGATCCAATCAAACGGATACGATGCATTTCACGCAGATTATGAATTAAATAATGCATGTCCGAATGGATCTCAACACCTGAAAAACCAAA
>JBIKVD010000098.1:0-12367 GCA_044357055.1 Oligoflexales bacterium
GCCACAATTCCAACAGTTTTGATACGGTTAGAATCGCCTATCGACGGGACAGGGACGTTCAGGTGGAATTGATCGACTTGGAATCTAATCAGGTCATCCAGGTGTTCAAAGATCTTTCCGCCAAGGTCTTGGATGTAGGCTTCGCGAAGGACGATTCTCATTTTTTTCTGATCACCGCCAAGGAAATAGCCGTGTATGAAGTGCTATCTAAGCAAAAGGTCTACGAGCTTAGCGTCGATTCCTTGGACCCTCATATCAACCACCCCGTTATTTTAGGCGCTACCTTTTCCAAAAGCCTCGAATATCTTGCGGTGTCTACGTTGTCAGGTGTCACTCTGTTGGATGTGGAAACGAATTTACCCATCGTGGCGCGGTTGAAGGGTCCCCAAGGAGCGCAACATCTCAGCGCTCCTGTTTTCACAGAGGGAGAACTCACGTTGCTGGCTAGTACGGCGTTTGGCGACAGCTATGAATGGGATATCCAATCAGCTAGGCTAGTCAAGGCACACAGGACTGAGGCCGCAAACTATGCGATTGCCGGTTTGCCTAGCCTTCCGATCAGCTTCAGCCCCGACGGCAGGGAACAGGTGCAAGGTTATGATCCGCTTGCATTGACCCCTTTCAGCGGCATTTACCTCCCCCCGATTTTTGGGACACCAGGCCTGCCGCCGGCCGGTCCCACCCCGGTGCGCAATGGCTTGATCGTTTTCTCGCGTTATTGATCTCCAGCGTTTCTCAATTTGCTTGTCCGTAGCTCGTCTATTATCTATATAAATTAGCCGCTTATACATACAGGTGCCCGCGACGCCCCGTCGAAATGTCTTGCAAGGACTGTCAAGATTGAGTAACCATCCTTGCAGCAGTTCCACCGCCAATGGCAAAAAGTCCAATGGTAGATATGAGCATCAGAGGAAGGCAGGAATGAATAGAGAATGTAGCGCTTTAGTGCTTGGTTTTTCTTGCTATCTGATGACGTCGCCGGTGGCCTTGGGCGAGTCATTTGTTGGCGACAAATTTCCTATGCAACCCATCTTCTTGCTGCAAGGCAGCCATTCAGTTGGCGATGGCGGCGATGCCTTCGACGACCTGTTTTATCTTGCCTGTGAGCGCGCCGTAAAGATGGTTTTTAGTTATGACAACGCTGTGACGCCCTTAAGCCCGGCTGAAGCGGAGACGCATTCTTTCATTAAGGCCAACAGGCTCACCCTGGCGAAAGAAATCTTAAAATGTGACCTTTGGTTTTCAAATTCTGCGAAAGCATTCCCTCACCCAGAGGTTGAGGAAAGCTGCGCTTTAACCAACGTTGATCCGGAACTGGTAGCGGATGTAAAAACAAGCCTTGATACCGTCTATTTATCGAGGCCAACTTGCCTGAAGCAGGGAATCGACGAAGATGGGGCCGCAAGAATTTTGATTCATGAGGCTGTACATCACTTTGTGATGCATTCCCATTCCCATCGGCAAGACGGCCGCATTACCGATGAAATTTTCTGCAATCAGGTGGCTAAACAGGTTTATCTTAACTGGCGCAGACTTTTGGAGCAAGAACCCAGACGCTGGGTTTCGGATCCCAAGGTTGCGGGAGCCCCCTCCAAGAGAGCCCAGCACACTGCAGTGTGGACTGGCGAAACAGGAAATGAAGACTCCGCGAACCGCATGATCCTATGGGGAGGCTGCGCTCCTTCCTATAATAGCTTTATTGCTTGCGGACAGTATTTCAACACCGGCGGCATATACAATCAGAAAGCAAACAACTGGCAGGAAACGAGTGTAGAGTCTGCGCCTGAGGGGAGAACCTTCCATTCTGCCGTTTGGACCGGAAACCAAGCAGAAGCTGATCACCGCAACAAGATGATTGTTTGGGGAGGTTGCCGTGGTGCCGAGGCCTGCAATGTGTCACTGCAAAGTGGCGGTATCTTCGATCCTGCAGCGCCCCAAAAACAAGCTTGGACGCCGACGGCGGAGTCCGCTTTCACGCCGCAGCCCCGGGTTTTTCATTCGGCAGTTTGGGCTGATGACCGGATGTTGATATGGGGCGGGACCGCGGGCTATAAAACGTCCGTCGCCACAACCATCACTCTCGGTGATGGCGCGGCTTACTTTCCTCCGAATCAAACCAATATACTAGGACATTGGGAATCCATCTCGAAGAAGGGAAAAGCACCGACGGCTAGGGAGGGTCACACGTCAGTCTGGACAGGAAAGTACATGGTGGTTTGGGGCGGCTGTGACCCCAAGGGAATTCACTATCATTTCTGCCGAGACTTAAAAGGCGATGGCGCCAGGTACGATGTTGGCAACGATGTTTGGCTGCCCATGGCTACTGAAAACGCTCCGACTCCACGGCGCCTACACACGGCTGTTTGGACTGGTAAATACATGATCGTCTGGGGCGGGGAAGGCGAAACGCAGTTTGAGAATACAGGAGCCTTGTATGACCCAGAGCTGGACCTATGGGAGCCCATTAATCACATTGCTCCGACGCCACGTTCGCGACATGTCGCGGTTTGGACTGGTCGCAAGATGATCATATGGGGCGGTTCTTTCCGCGAAAGTGACAGCCTCTTCTTTCCTGAGGACGTCGGGGAATACTATCCCGACCCCTATCGGGACGGAAACGATTACTGGGAAATTCCGAACCTGAGCAGCTATCCCGTACCGACTCACGAGTTAACCGGGGTCTGGACCGGCAAGAGCATGATTGTCTGGGGTGGCAATCGGGGCCAGGATGCCTATTTTGAGCGCGGTGGCACCTATTATTCCATTGTCGATTGATTCCCATCAAGGAAACAAAATGTTGGATCAACAAGGCATCACCTTAAGCCAGGCAAGAGACTTCCCTCCCGATCATTATGATTATCGGACCTTGCTACAGCAGGAGTTCCAAGCAATCAAGACCAGGAACAAGGCCTTTTCCCTACGTGCTTTCGCCAAGCATATTGGTCTTTCCCCGTCTCGATTGAGCGAGGTCCTGTCGGGTAAGCACGACCTGGCGATGAAATCCGCTGCTCATATTGCGCAAAACCTGCAATATGACAGTGTAAAAACTGAATACTTTGTCAATTTGGTGCAAATACGGACTATAGCCGACCTAAAGGAGAAGGAGCGGGTCCTTGAGAAGGTCGATCTTTACTTAAAACGCCGCTTAGAACCTCACGAATTAAGCGAGGATGAGTTCCGAGCGATTTCAGAATGGCAGCATCTGGCCATCGTCACGGCTGCGGAATTGAATCGGTTCGATGGTTGTGTTGATAGAATTGCTGCGGCTTTAGAAATATCAACGGATATCGCCTGGAAGGCCGTGTATCGCCTCGAGAAGTTAGGCTTGCTCGAATTGAAAGACAATCGTGTCAAGGTACTCCAGGCCACAACGCAAACGAAAACAGGTCCAGTCTCTATTGCCTACCGCCGCTTCCATGCCCAACTGTTGCAGAAAGCAATCCTGTCCGTAAGTCAAGATCCGATGCCGATTCGCAGCGTCAACGCCACGGTGCTCTCCTTTTCCGCATCTAGAATGCAGGAAGCAAAGGATTTCATTGCGGATTGTCGGCATCGATTTGTGGAGCGATTTGCCGAGGAGGGGAATGGCGATCAGGTTTATGCGGCATCCTTTGTTTTGTTCCCCCTCACCCGGGACCTGGAGGGGGAAAGCTAGAGTTAATGACGGAAATATTCAAGATGAGCGTGGAGCATCTCGGAGCTATTCGGGTTTGTAAGAACCCTTCTCCGATAGAGCGGAATCTAGGGCTTTCAGAAGCTCCTTATCCTCTGGAGTGGTAGCTGAAGGATACCGAGCTACGACTTTGCCATTCCGATCAACGAGGATTTTTTCGAAATTCCAGCCAATATCTTGGTTTGGAGCCTTCGCATCTTGCAGCAAATACTTGTACAGCGCGTGGCGCTGGTCGCCGTTGACATGAGTTTTAGCCATCATGGGAAAGCTGACGCCGTAGTTAAGACGGCAGAATTTCTCGATGTCCTCTCCTTCCAGATCTTCTTGCTTAAAATCATTGGAAGGTATGCCCAGGACCACGAACCCTTGATCCCGGTACTTCTTGTAAAGACCTTCGAGGCCATCAAACTGTTTCGTGTAGCCGCATTTCGAGGCTGTATTTACGATCAGAAAGACATGATTGCGATAGTTAGCGAGGTCAAAATCCTTACCCGTTAGGGTCTTGAGTGGGATCTGGTAAAACGCCGGTATCGCTACTGGTGACGTGGGTTTATTTGGTGAGGCCGAAGCTGGTGTGACTGTTTGTTTCTTTGCATCTGCTGCTTTTGTATCTACCACTTTTACATCTGCGGCATTGGCAAACTGCGGCCCAACAGCTATGAAGACCAAACAAAGGTAGCTATAAATCATTCTCTTCGCGATTTTGCGAGTCATAGCTTTCATTTTACTTCCTTTCTAAGCAAAACGCTGCCAACCGAATATCCTGCGCCGAAGGCGCAAATGGCCCCCAAATCCCCTTGCTTTAGGTCCTTGTGGTAGCGTTCAAACGCAATCATGCAACCTGCCGAACTGGTATTAGCAAACTCATCCAGAACTTGTGGTGCTCGCAAGGGGTCTATTTGGTCCGTTCCGAGGATTTTTTTACAGATCAATTCGTTCATGCTGCTATTGGCTTGATGCAGCCAGTAGCGCTTTATGTCATTGGGATCAATGCGCTCAGCATCGAGGTGGCTCTTCATCATATTAACGACCATAGGCACCACTTCTCTGAAAACTTTGCGGCCATTTTGTTTGAACAGTTTGTCCGGGGCGAACATGTTTTCTTCATCACAAGGGCTTAGGTAACCAAAATTGTTACGTATGTTATTGGAAAACTCTGTGGCTAACCGGCAGCTGAGAACGCGAAAGTATTCTTTTACCTTCACTTCATCGAGGCGTTCGACGATGCAAGCCGTCGTCGTGTCGCCAAAGATAAAATGGCAATCTCTGTCTTTATAATCTAAGTGGCCGGTGCAGACCTCGGGATTTACAATCAACACACGTCTAGCAGTTCCCATGCCGATAAAGTCTTTTGCCATAGAAATGCTAAAGGGCGCGGAGGAACAAGCGACGTTCATGTCGAAGGCAAATCCCTTTATCCCCAGGGCAGTTTGAACTTCGATCGAGACAGCGGGATAGGCCCTTTGAATGTCGGAGCAGGAAAGGATGACACAATCGATATCTTCTGGTTTTAGATTTGCTTGCTGCATGGCGATTTTTGCTGCATTAACAGACATTTCCGCTTGTAGGCAGAGTTCCTCATTGGGCCGGTCTTTGATAATAGGGCGCAAACGAGTAGGATCGAGCAGTCCCTTCCGGTCAACAACGTAGCGACTCTTGATACCAGAGGCCTTCTCAATAAACTCGTCCGAGGATTCTCGCAAAGGTTCTAAAGTACCGGCAGCGATTTCGGCCTCGTGGCTGCGATTGTAATTGTGAACGTAAGCGTTAAAGGCTTCCACCAATTCCGCATTGGAAATAGAATAGGGTGGACAAAAAACGGATGTACCGGTGATAGCTGATTCAAACATCATAAATCCTTTGACATGAACTTTGACCCCAGACCACTAGCACCGCCAGTAAACAGGAGTGCTGATAGAGGGACGACCTTTTAAAGTGTAAAACGCATTTTCTTTAGTAATAGTCCCGGTAGAAGGTTGCAACCTCTTTGCCTTGATTCATAGGTACGATCCTCGAGAGATAATTCACGTTCTTGTGTCAGTGCCTCTAATTCATCACCCAACAGCGAGAACAAGCTATCATCAAAGCGCATATTCTCGAGTGGAGCCACGATTTTGCCTTTTTCCACCCAATAAGTGGCAAATCGGGTCATGCCGGTGATCTGACCGTTGGATAAATCCGAATAATTGAGATACCAAAGATTCCCAATCAATAGTCCAGTCCCCAGTGCTTCCAACACATCGGCCATGGGCAAGGATCCAGGGGCCACTACCAGGGAACTTGGGTGTTCGCCAGTATCGGCTCCATTGCTTGCCACAGCAAACTCTTTTGCAGAGCGAGAAGAGACCAGCATCTCTTTTGCCTTTCCTTCCACGATGAGTGGCAAGGATTTAGGTTTCAGTAGCCCCTCTTGATTGAACTGCGGGGCGGGACCAACCTGAGGCTCTTCCCAAAGGGAAAAGAGGGGTGAAAAATTCGCGGCTCCGCTATACAGCTTTTGCAACGCCGAACGACCGGATTTATGGGCTAGGAGAGAGAATCCACCCCAAGACATCACTTGCAGAATTTCGCCAACGGCTGCCGGACTGAGATAGACTCGATAGCTACCCGGATCGATCCGCCGTGGTGCTTGGTCGAGAATGCTGAGGTGTTTCTTGGCTTCGGCAAACTGAGCTGCAATGGTTTCCAATTGCCACTCATTCCCAGCATAGCTTCTTTTGACAGCCTTATCGCCTTTCAGCTGGATGCTGTAGTCGAAATTAAAGTTGCGAGAACCCTTCGTATGAACGTTTCCTTGATTGTCTTGATAGCCATCAAACAGCTGTCCCGCAGCGTAGATGCCGACCATATCCATGCCTTGACTTAGCTTTAGAATATCAGCGACATGGTCTTGGGAACTCCACGCCGGAGCACCATGGGCCGAGACCTCATCCTGGCGAGAAGAGCTTGCCTCTTTGCTCGGCTCAGGAATATAGGGGTCTTCAGGCAATTGATGAATTTCGGATTTCATGCGTTCTACCAGGCGCAAACATGTCGCCAGATCCGTGGGCAAGGAATCCATGGACAGACTTGCGGAGGCCTTCATCTGGCGCTGATCGGCGACTAGATGCAGATTCATCGTTGCTTGGCGGACCTCGCCACTTTGGCGAATCAGGCCGTGATTAAAGCGCACAAAAGTGCTGTCCTCACCCATAAATCTGAGGCGGAGGATACCGGCGGTACCAGCGGTTTTTTGCACCTGCTCAGCCAAGGTCAAAAAATAGTCAATCCATGAATTCATTGGCCACCTCCAAAGACTTCAATGGCCCTGAATAGGCAGGTGGGGGAGCGGTGCCCGACATAGATAGACTGGTTGGGTTCCCCCTTTCCACAGTAGGGAGATCCCATGACTTTACTGGTTTGCTCGTTGCCAACGCCAATAAGATTGCGCCAAAAATCGCGAGAGATGCCGCGATAGTTTGGTTTGCGCAGCAGGTGTTTTACCTTGCCATTTTCTACCCAATAAGCCATTTCACAGCCAAATTGAAACTTATTGCGGGAGTCATCAATGGACCACGAAGAGTTGGTCTGCATCCATACACCTTTTTCGATGCGCCCAATCAGATCCTCTTGGCTAGAATTTCCAGGTTCGAGATTTAGATTTGCCATGCGATCGATGGCGGGCCGATTCCAATTGCACGATCTGGCACAAGCAACACCTTCGATGCCTTTGGCTCGCGCTTGGGAACTTAGTCCACCGAGAGCCCGCTTAAGAAGACCATTTTCAATGAGGTAGGTTTTCTCGGCGGGGGTGCCCTCGTCATCATGGCTGTAGCTGGCAATTTCACCAGGAACGGTAGGGTCGAAGGTAATGTTCAACAAATCCGAACCGTACTGATATTTGCCAAACATATCCAAGGTAACGAAGCTGGTACCTGCGTAATTTCTCTCGTCTCCTAAAATGCGATCAAGTTCCAGGGGGTGTCCAATGGATTCATGAATTTGTAAAACCATCTGGTCAGGAGCCAGCAGAAGGTCAAAGGTCCCGACCGGACAAGACGGAGCTGCTAGAAGAGCCTCGGCTTCGTGAGCCAAATGACTGGCGGCTGCGAAGTAACCTTGCCGCACCAAGGCTTCTATGCCACCTTGCCAACACAAATTGCCTTTGCCAAAACTGCGAGTTTCAAAATCACCCTTCCCATTGCCGGCGGAGACCAAGAGGCTAGGGGTGATGCGGTCAATTTCTTGAAAAATTTGCGCCCCTTGGGTGCTGATGAGCATGGAATGCATGCGGTGAGCATGAACGCCCACCTCCCTCATGACAATGCGATCAGAGATTTTCATCTCCGAACAGAGAGGGTGCAAAAGTTCTATTTTCTGCGTCCAGGATTTGTCGAACCAAGAATCTTGGTTGCTGAGACCACCTTGAAAGTGGGCTCTTTCATGAGCGTAATCTATTTTAGAAAAATCATAAACAAAATGACGTTGGCCGAAGTTTGCCCAGGTTTTGGCGGCGTGAAAAGCTGAGGCGATGCCTTCAGGGCTAAAATCGCTAGAACTACCGTACCCCACTCCTCCACCGTCCCAGACGGTAATCATGTATCCTTGAGCTTCAGCAAAAGTTGGTGGCACGGGGATATCGTTACGAATCGTTAAGACTTCGTGAGTGTTTTTCACGACCCTTAAAGTTGCAGAGGACACGGATTCCCCTAGCCTCTGGAAGGACTCAATGAGATATGGCGAAATCATGTGGAAAACTAGGCCTCCAGTTTGTGAATTGGGAGTATAATAGCGCCAAAGAAATGCTCTGTCCTAAAAAATAGCAGGCAGCTCAGTTTTCTGGCATTTATGTAATTTAAACGGTGTGTTGCGTGAATATGGATCGCTTTTTTTGGATGCCGTGGCTTCTTGGGGCTCTCTCTGCTCTTGTGATAGGGCTAGGTGCTTTTTTGGTATGGCGATTTCGCCAGCTGCGTCAAGTTCCTCCGCCTTTGCAGCAAGCTCCTGCTGGACCCCCACTCTTGTTTCGCGTCCCCGAAAAACAAAAAGTGTCGTGGCTATTGCATAAACGCCTTACCACCATCCAGCAGTGGCAAGATCAATTGCGTGATGCGGCTCAAGCATGGGAGTCAGGTGAATATGGCGCGCTTCTCTTGGTGCATGGGACCTTTGTCGGAACCGATCCGCTCAGTCTTTTGGAAAGTGTCAGCCAATGGTTTCCCCAATCTCAGCAGGCATGGATCCTGCGTTTTGGGCAATTGGTACGAGGAGGTACCGATCGCCTGGCACGTGACCTCGGGAATTTTTCCTTGGAATATCAAAATCATTTGGCTGCAGTATTGGGTATCCCCGTTCGGTCCGTGGTCTGGTCGTCAGCGAATCACCATGCGGCTAGAATGTTTGGTTCTCAAGCTTTGCTGGGGCAAATCTTAAATCTGCGTTCGCAACTTAAAGGCCGCACTAAGTTGATACTATGGGGGCATAGTCATGCTGGACAGCTCTTCGCACTGTTGTCCCAGATGGTGTGGGATGAAAGGAGGCGGTCGCAATTTGAGGAGCTTCTTGGAGCCCATGGGCAAAGCCCCCTATTTACAGATGATGATTGGATGTGGTTGCAAAGTCTTGAACTCGAGTTTGTAACCTTTGGCACTCCCGTTCGTTACGGATATTCTTTGCCGAAAAAATGGCGCCTATTGAGCATTGTTAATGACCGTAGCGTTTCAAGCGGCAGGGGTATTGACTTTGCCGGGGCCTTATTCACGAAGGAAGGCGACTATATCCAGCATTGGGCAAGAGCTGGTTCGGATACCATGGTGATAAACGCAAAGCTACGCCAACTCAATCGTTTATTGGATCCCATGCTGGACGACGGAGTGAATCTGAGATTGCTGGAGTGCCTGGCGGATCAAAGAAGGATCCTGCAGCCTATTGGAGTCAACGCCCTCGTCGACTATGGTGATGGGAGTACGAAGGCCCCCAATTGCTTGTTATCCATGTTTGGACACGGAACCTATACGCGCTTTTTGCACTTGCCATTCAACTTGCTGCTCATTTCCCATCTGCTGAGGGGAACGGAGCCGCCAGATCAATTCTTGTTTGGGAAACCGAGCGGTCCGATAATCGTCCGCACATAGCGGCTGAGATCCAACTCATTAGGTTTGTTGGAGCAAATGAAATTGTTAAAATAGCGAACTCTAAAGGAGGTCGTATGACCGAGCAAGAAGGCCTCCTGGTAAATAATTTCATGAAGGATCAACGCCGCTTGATTATCAGCATCCAGCAAATCCCAAAGGTCTTTGTTAATGATAATTCGAGCAGGTTCAGGAAGCATGATATTGGAGATTTGAATCGCAACTTGTTCTAAATCGCAGTTTTTGGGAATGGCGAGATGGTGAGAATCGGGAACATCGACTAGGCTAACTTTTTCCAAAAACATCACAGAGTCAAAGAAATCCACTAACTGCTGCAGGTAGCGAGTGGCTCGCTCTGGATCTAACGGCATCAAGCGGTTCAAGGCAAAGCGCGCTTTTTCGGTGGCTGTCCACGAAGAGTTTCCCAATTCCAAAGGAAAGCGATCGAGAAAAAGCCTCGATTCCATGACGTCTAAGAGTTCGACAGAAAGGATCTCCCCGAGTTGGTTGCGGCACACCACCACATCGCCGCCGTTCAAGACTTCATATCCGTCTAGCATGGCCATGAGATTGAGGTCCCGATCTTCCAGAAGGACCATGGATCCGGCGGCCTGATTGGCAATCAGTGGGTAAGCAAAAAGACTCGCAATCAGTGCTAAGATTGGTGTGAAATTCCAATACTTCATGTCGAATGTCCTTTGTGAGAAATAGGGTACAACTGAACACTAAGGGTATAGACTTCATCTGCATCTGCGGTTTCAAGAAGAGTCGCCATGCGTCGGCGAAATTCCTGAATGTATTCTTTAGCGGCGTCCAGTTTGCTTGTGTCAATGGCCATGGTGATATAAGAAAAATCACGCAGCTCTACCGGAACTCTTTCAAGGGTCATTGCCGCTCGATGGAGGTTTTGTTTATGGGCTTTTTGAATAGCTGGTGAGGCGATTTCTCGAGGCGTTGCTAGGCGATGTTCGCTTGGGCTGAGACGCCCTTGATGCTGAACAACCAGCCCAAGGCGCAAGAGCCTCTTAATGGACTGCGTAATCACGCCAACACTAGTGCCCAGACGTTCGGCCATCCACGAAAAGTTGTTGTTGAAAGTCTGGGTTCTCATCAAAGCTAAGAGAGCAAAATGTTGCCAATCAGCAATCAAGCGGAACTGATCTAGACCAATCGTCTTTGTCTGGTAGAGTGTGTGAGAGGAGCCCCGGTCCAAAGTCTTGATTCGCGAATGTTGTTGCCGTTGAGACTTAATGAGGCTGTAAAATTGACTGAGATCGGGCTGCTCAAGCTTTAAGCGGTGGGCAATGCGCTCACCCATGGCTAAAGTGAGAGGCCGCTTGTGGGTGAGAATTTCCGACAAGCGACCAGAATTCATCTCCAAAGATTTAGCAAAGGCACGCAAGCTATAGCGAGGGTTGACACCCTTTCGCTTAAGGTAGACGCCTCTCAGCCATTCAACAGGATGCTCGCTTCTGCTAGTGTTCGCGCCACTAAAAACACTATTCATAGGACTGGTCCGCTCCTGGCATCAATTAGGGCGATCGTTGGGCAGACGAAACGGTCAAACCTGTTCATGATGATTCTCGCTACGATGGATATCTTACTAATATGGGTATTGTGATCTTGGTGAGAAGTCAAGTTTTTTTGAATTCTTTCAAAAAATCAGAGGCCTATAATAGCGCGGCTTAACGGGGTTGGAAGAGGCTAACGGCGGCAGCGGCAACCACCAGCAAGAACGCGACACCGTCATAGAGCGAAAGCTTTTCTCGCAAGAACCAAACGCTAAATACGGAGAAAACGGCGAAGGTAAGGCACTCTTGAATAACCTTAAGCTGCGCCGCAGAAAAGGTTCCGTGACCCAGGCGATTGGCAGGGACTTGAAAGCAGTACTCGAAAAAGGCAATCCCCCACGACATAAAAATCACGAGAACCAGTGACCGATGCTTAAATTTGAGGTGACCATACCAGGCAAAGGTCATAAACACATTGCTGATCAAGAGCAGCCCGATAGTTTTGAGAGCGATCATGCTTTCTCCCTGGAGAGGATAATGTTACAAATGTGGGGGAATAATATAGAATTTTGCCTCTTTAGGGAAAGGGTTAAGCTTGCAAGCAACTTGGCTAGGAGATTTGACGAAGCGGCAAGGCCCCATGGAAAAATTCGCCTTAGTCACGGGCACAAGTAGAGGGGTGGGAGCGGCCCTACTGCCGATGCTGCTGGCAGACGGATGGACGGTGCTCGGAATCTCCCGTAGCACAGGCTCTACAGTTCAAAGCCCTAATTTTTACTCCGCGGCCTTGGATCTAACGGAAGTCGGATCTGCACGTGGGCTAGAAGACGCATTAGCTGTTGTAGCTAAATTTAAGGGCCTAACGAGGGTGGCGCTGGTCAACAACGCGGCGAGCTTAGAACCCGTCGGTAATTTAGCCAATGTGGGGTTGCAAACCTTGGCTGGTAGCTTTTTGATCAATACCTGCTTCCCTATGTGGCTCGCACACAAGGTGCTTGCTTTGTTTGTTGAGCAAAATGTCGTGGTCGTGAATCTTTCTAGTGGAGCAGCAAGCAATCCCTATGCCGGCTGGT
>JBIKVD010000400.1:0-3695 GCA_044357055.1 Oligoflexales bacterium
TGACAAAGGGGATTGGTGTCATCAGTATTTTGATCCACCCAGTCTCGTATTCCAAAGCGCCTTTTGGGCAGAATTTTCACGGAAGCTGCAGATTGATTTGCGAGCGCTGCCAAGCTCCTGGCTATTGGCTGCACGAAAAAACATCGCCAATTTGTCATCAGATCCTGGCGTCCTGCGAATCCTGGGACGAGCTAAGTTCACAAAGTCTGCCGCCTTATTGGTGACTTGTGAGAACGACGCCCTATTGCATCAGCGGGAAATCTCGAAGAGCAAACACAAAACTCTGTTTCGTGCCTTAAGAAAGCAGAGTCAGGCTGGCCTAATGCGTGCAGACTTCGCAGAGCCGGCAGCTTTTCCATCCACTGGAGATGAATAGCCCCTAAAACAGTCGATTTGACCAAGGATTCAAGCTTGCTCTTTCCTTTCCGCCATAGATCTGGCAGGCTTCTTCGGATTCCATCCCCAGGATTAAGGATAAATTGAATATGAAAATTGGCATTCAAAAACTTCTCTTCAGTACAAAGTTTGGTCCTAGCGCTTTGGTTATAGCATCGCTTATGTGCTTCACTCAGTGCACCTGTGATGACAAGGCCACAGAAGAAAATGTTAGCTCAGTTGATACGCAAGAAACACCTGTAGAGCCTTCAGAAATCTCTGAGCCTAGTTTTGACGAGTCGGCAGCTGTCCCCGCTGAGGGCACGGAGATGACTGAGGAAAATATGGAAGATGTGACCTCTTGCAATATTGCCGGCGATCCTTTGCAATGGATGACAGCTCTTTGCATGCAGCGTCATTCTTCCGATGTGGTAGAGAATCCAGAAGTCAATACCTGCGTCCAGGAAATGGTCGCGGACCCGGCCTTGCTGGAAGCACGGGATGCTTGCGAATTGATGGGGACTCTTAAGCGACAGTGGTGCGTTGCTAAAGGCACTGCGGAATCAGCAGTAGAGGACTGTGTTACAGCGTCCGATAACCTTCCCGCTACCGTCCGCACGCCTTAAATCTTAAGTCCCAATTCCCTCGATTTTCTATCCATGGGCCCAGGATGGGCCTTTTCTTCAAAGGGCCGCTCCTTATTTGACTCTGGTCCGTTCACGGACAGATGATTTTTTGCCCCTAGGGAAGTGCGTTCCAATGTTGCCTTGTGGCTCTCTTTGTTTCCTTGCCAGGAGACCGTACTATCATCCGTCCATCTTTTCGCCAGATCGGCAATTTCATTGGCGGGATCGGTTCTATTAGTGGCGGTATTGAGTTCGTCCCTCTTGAAGACTTGTTTTTGCTTTTGGGCCCGAAAACCCAAAACTGGGTCCGACATGCCGAGTGCGGCGCACAACTGCGACAAGCTTACAAAGTAGGCGTCTTCAGGCTCTGCCAAGGTGTTCGCCAACCCCTCACCGGCAACTTGAGTCAAAGCCCGAGTCTGATTCCATATTTGCAAGGCAAGTAGGACGTGCTGTTGGGTAACGAGGTGTAGATCGTCGGCCATGCTCTTTAAAAACTGAGTGGGTCGTAGTCTGGCTTCAGAAATCTTTTGTTCTTGGTCAGCGGTTATGATTGTGGTTGTGGTCTCAGGATAAGTCCGATCGGTGGGAACCGAATCCCCCGGCACTAGATAGGGATCAAAGCGAGGAAAATCTTCGCTCGGTCTACTGGCGGATAAGTAAGCATCAAGTTTACTTCGCAGGAGATAGGTGGAGAGAGCGCTGCGCAAGGTGTTCCTAGCAAGTTGCGTCACCCGGCCCAAGAGGTTTCTCGTGTTTTTTCTCAGTGCGGAACCTTTTTTTGCGCCTAGGGCTTGAGCTTGAAGCTGTCGGATCTCTAGCTCCAGTCGCTCATAGGATTCTTCGTAGCAAAGCCGTTCCCTATCGCGTTTCCTTCTTATCTCTTGCCAACAAAACCAATACTGGCTGATAGCTTTTAAGGACTTTAACTCTTGAATCAGATTCAGTCCGCTCGTACGTCTTTTGCTGATAGCTCTAAGCAGCGGAAAGATTGTAGCAACGGCTCGCTGCCAGCCCTTCAGGGATGCTTTACCACGCACAGCCTCCAATATACTTTGGCAGGCGAGATCATCCAGCCAGAGGCGCGAATGTTGGTAGATGAGCAGAGGTGAGGTGGTGGGCACTCGACATCCGAGGGATTCTTGAAGATCCTGCACACATTCCAACACTAATTCACTGAGCAGACTCCAACCTAACACACTTATGGGCCCTGCTAATTCGGGCGGTAGATGCTTTTGACTGTAGGTTCGCCCGGCGAAGTCGACGCAGTTGAGATTTTCTTCCCTACACGGCTCTTCTCTTATTTGGGCTGAGAGCCTCGGTGATGCTTGCATGGCCCTTGTTAAAGACTGCCTACTTGCGGGGCTGCTGCTTTCTTTGGCCGCACAGAAGATTAAACTTGGCTTTAAGGCTTGGATAAAATAGCCGAGAGAGGCTGCTTCTTTGAGCTTTTCAGGTGAGTAGAATTTTGCCACGGCAGCGGCAAATATTTGCAGGGTCTCTTCCCTGGCTGTACCTGCACCGATGTCTTGGCACTCGATAGCGATATGTTGGACTTTTTCCGTGCCTTGATCATTCGCTGTAAGGAGATGTGTGCTGGGGGGCTGCCCGATATAGAGGACGCCCTGAGAGATGCTGTTCCAACGCAAAAGCAACTCCACCTGTGCCACGGCCTCTATAAATAGTGGGTTGCGGGAGAGTGTAAAGTCCAGATCTCGCAAAGCTTCTAATAAATACGTTCGATGGATGGTCGCTCTACTCAGCTCCTGCTCGCCCGTCAGATAATAAGGGGATGATCGCAAAATATGTTGCAGCGAGCTTGGCGGCATGATCCACGAAGCTCGGGGTAGCAGCTTGGACTCTTGGGCTTCGATCATATCCCACATGGGCCGAAGAAGTTCCTGACCCGGTCGTCCATGAGCCGAATGCCAAAAGAATGGATTCATGAATGATCCTTGTCCATTTGCGCCCTTTCTCTTTCTATCTCCGCCGCGCGTCCCTATGTTTGTTAGGCATGCCCTTGGGGATTGGGTTCTGTTAAAGATAGCCCCTCTCTCCCGCCGATACAATACATCTATACATTTTGACGTTTATAGTCGGTCCCTCGTGTGCGTAGGTTTCCCCTACCTTTAAATACACTCCATGAAATTAGATGTTTACACTAAATGGATGGACCATACATTTGTATGGTATAATAAAACTTCAGAGGCAGCCGTCATTCTGAGCGAAGCGAAGAATCCAATCTAATAGAAATGCAAACCTAGGACCTTGTATGCACGAAATTTCCTCTCTTCTTCCTAACCTTAGCAGTTCTGCCCAGCAGCAGCTCAGCAATTTAGGGGTGCAACGTGCCTCCGAGTTAAAACATTCGCAGATGCTGCCTAGCGGTATTCAAGAAATAGATCAACTCTTACATGGCGGTCTGCCATGCCCCGCGGTCATTGAATGCGGCATGCCAGCAGGTCGGATGGGACGACAGGTCCTTTTACCCTTTATCACCCAGCTACAACGCACCCTATGGATCTACCCCCCAGAGCTGGTTATTTACGCTCCCGCCTGGGAGGAGGCGGGCGTGCCCTTGGATAAGGTGCATTTTATTCAAGCTCCGGAAAGGATTATGACCTTACGACCGCTTTTTATGACCCAGTTTTACCAACTCATCGTCTGGGATCTGCCAAGCGCTGCCCCTCATCA
>JBIKVD010000492.1:0-3687 GCA_044357055.1 Oligoflexales bacterium
ATAGGCTTAGATTCACGATTTGTGAAGCCCCCCCCGTGCCAGGGAGGACTTTAGCAGATGAAGAGCAGCTCTAAAGAATCAGCCGCACCAATCTCTATTCTACAAGAATCCGCAATCAATCAGTTTATGGACTTACTCACGTCCTTTCATAGCTATTGCGAAATGAATAAACAGAAGGCAGAAATTGCAAAAATAGCAAATGAATCAAAAGCCCTAGTAAGGATAACCGATGAAATTGATCGAGCGAATCGAAAATCAAGATAAAATATTTGAGGCAGCATTTCTTTTCGAATCACTATCAGCCCGCAAGCGTGAATTCGCCAGACGACTTTCAAAACAGTCATTTGACAAATCATTACCACAGGATTTGAAGCATGAAATCATAAAAAACCTGCACCGCAGATTAAGTTTGATCTACCTGAGTTTTGAATATGAAGGCGATTGAGTCTCCGACAAGCTATATAAGACCGGGAATTTGCAACTATACTAACCTGCGCTCAAAAATCAGCAGCCCTCGACATTCATTCAAATCTATCATTCCAATATCAATTGCCGGCACAGCTTGTGTTTCTGGCGCAATCTTCCTGTTTATCATGATTAGCGTCATCATATTTGATATTTCTGGTCATGGAATCGCTTCAGCTTTCTATGCCTTGGTATTCGTAGGTCTGGTGGAGAATCACTTGAAGCTCGATACAAGCTTTGACTATCCTAAGCTGGCGGCAGATATATCTGATATCTTCTACTCTCTGGCAAAGGGAACGATGCATGTAACAGCTGTTTGCTGCATCTATGTCAAAGCTACTAGGAGCGCTGTCATTCACGAAAGTCGATAGTATCCATCATACGGTATCAATCTAGGACAGTTGCTAACATGTTGATTGAATTAGGGGTAGACATACGGCTCATCAAAGTATCTAGATTTGGGGATAGCAGCCCACTAGAACCAGAGATCAATGCAGATGCTAGCACCACTGCAATTGCACAGTCACGCAATCGGAGCATTAAAATATTACTGATACGAGGCAAGAAATGAGGAAACTCGCTGAATCTGCAAGGAGCTGGCTACGAAGCTGCACAATTTGCCTCTTCTTTACGTGTTCCGGTTCGCTAAAAATCACAACGGATCCACCTGGCGCAGATGTCATGGTTGCTGGCAAGAAAGTCGGCGTGACACCAATGGTCCTGGAGGATCAGGGCTCTGCAGAAGCGTCTGGTGGCACCTATGTCAAGATAAAAATGTCTGGATATCAGGATTTAGGCATCTGGTATCCCCGTGGCGCATGGAACTATTCCGTCAATATTAACCTAAATCCATTGAGTCTAAATAACCTGAGCAATGCATGGTCCCAAGGCGCAATAAGTTCACAAGTTGTAGAAAAGGTTTCGGATCAGCTTCTAGAAATTCAGACTAAACTCGCTGCTGGGGAAAAAATTGACGTGAAAATCCTAGACGAGATCATTGCTGCCAATCCACACCTGGCATCCGGGTATTTTCTGCGAGGTATTTACCACCTAGCTGAAAATCGCGAAAACGATGCTAAAATTGATTTGAGTAAAGCTGCCGCACTCGACAAAGATAACAAAGAGGTTCAGTACCTAGTGAATCGGTATGCGCAGGGAGCAAAATAAAAAATGGCGCCAAATTTGCAGAACAATTTGCATAAATTGATGCTACTCTGCCTATTGGTTTTTGCTGCTAACTGTACATCTGTAACCGATATCGAATTTGTAGGCAGTACCAAATATGATGTCGCAAAAATAGATGAAAAGCATGGGCTTGTCGTTGCACTTGGTCCCGCACCAATCAAAGTCTCTCTCGCTCAGGACTATGAACGGCTTTCCCTGACGCCACCTGGAAAATCACCGCAAATCCTATATTTGCTCAGCCCCCTTGCCATTACGGGAAGCTTGAATCCTGAGGCGCTTTTTGAAGTCACAAAATACGACACCGTCGGACAACATTCGATTGAGATTGACCTTATTTTGCGATGTCATCGATATATTTTGTACGGCCTATATTCTGAGGCAGAAACGATCCTAAATCAAATCGAAGCTAGTCGCGGTATAAGTGGTGCCACTCTGGAGCTAAGATACATGCTCGCAACTATCTCTGGCGATCAGAGGCTAGCAGAGCTATACGAAGATTTAGCAATCGCGGCCAAAGCAAGTACGTCTCCCAAACTTGAGAGTGGAAAAAATGGCAAGTAAGCTTTCCATTCTTTTGGGTTGCACCTTCAGTGTTCAGTTGCGATACTGGGCCTTCCTGACAATACTTTGCATTGCCATTGTCCAGACAGTAGCTTCCAAAGCCCATGGATTGGCATCGCCTCAGATAGACAAATTTTTATCAGAAGAGGTCGCTAAAGTTCTTGATAAGGGTCTTTTTGCAGTGGTATCAGACTGCAACCCTTTAAACAAGTCTACCGTCAAAGATCAGAAGTTCAGTAAGTACTTTCCTTTCAAAATACAAACACCAAAACCTGAACAGGACTCTATCGCAGACATGAGTCTTTTCAAATGCAAGATCGAACTGCTGATTGACCAGCGCGTTAGTAAGGATATGCAGGCGATGGTGGAGAAAAAAATAAAGGTTATTATGAATATCGATAACAAAAATCGAACTTTAGACATCAAAGTCGCAGATTTGAGCATCAAACCGATTGAAGAGCAAACAAGAAATGAAGATAAAAGTGAAGATCAGGCAATGCAGGCAAAAGCCGCTCTTGATGCTATGAAAATTGAAAATGAAACCGCAAAGTTAAAGAATCAAGAATTAAGCACCGCTATGGAAAGAGAGAAGCTAGAGGCTACTGAGCAAAAGAAAAAACTAGAGGAAGCATTAAAACAAGCAGCAGATAAACTATCTGAAGCAAGTAGTGCAGATAAAGCTCCACTAAGCGAAAAGAAATCCCTCTTCGAAACCATGGGGCTTCCCGCATCAATCGCACTGATTGCGGTTGCATTTTTGATTCTAGCCTTTCTGTCCAAATCAGCATTCAATAGCGTTGGGACAAAAATTGCAGGATCGGTTTCAGGAATTGGAGATTCCATTGTCCAGGCATCTCAAGTCATGGCACAAGAAGGGAATAGCGCATCAGGCTCTGCTGCAAGTGCAAATTTGCAGTCATCAGATCAAAAAGCATCGCATGAAAAAACTGAAAACTCGGTGGAATTGTCACCCTACGAACAGGAGCAGAATGACAGATATCTCAAACTCGTCGAGGAGAAACTAACTGTATTGGCTAGAGAAAAAAACTTCAATTTCTTGCGGCATTTCTCTGACCTAGTTGTTCATCATCCAGCTGAAGCCACAGCCATAGCGATGAGTTTAAGTCCAGAAATATCAAAATCTGTGGTCAGTCTACTAAACAGCCAATTGGTTGATAAGCTAGCGGCTTTCATGAGTGATCCAAATGCAGCAGTTATGGTACAAAAAATCAAGAAATCAGCAATTCAAGGCTTCTACAGCGTTATTGTCCTTGATGAGTTCGTAAACTCTCCTCTGTCACAAGTTAAAGATGCAGATTGGCTCTTTAAGCTCAAAAGCAATGAAATTGCCACAACCGCCTTGAAGCTTTCAGGTGAAGAGCAGGCAGGATTTCTCTCGGTTTTTTCCTCTTCTCGATTGAAGGACATTCTGGAATCCCTTTCGTCGCCTCAAGATCGCAAGACACTATTTTCAGC
>JBIKVD010000402.1:0-3678 GCA_044357055.1 Oligoflexales bacterium
CGTTCATGCGGAGGTTGAGGTAGAGTGAGGTGATCGAACACGCCAATGGCCGCTTACCTTCGGCGATGGCTTTCGGCGTTAGGCCGGCATAAGAAATTTCTTCTGATATGCTTCTATTGTTCCACAGGTGATTTTTTTTCTCTCTTACAACCTGCATGCTGTGATCGCTTTGATCTTGGAAGTCTGGCCTGATGGTTAGGGTATCACCGAAGGAAAACTCAGTGCGTCCCAAAAGAAAGAATTGGTTAACAGACAAATCGAAACTAGTATAAGTATGAACTTCTAGAATGCTCTTCGTAAAATCGACATCGTACTCCTCGATTTGCTCATCTAAAACCACGGAGATTTCCAATTTTTCGTATGGCTTTGACTGCTCGCAGCGAAGCATAGAACTCGTAAGTTTGACGTTACCTACTTCGATTTCTGTGTTGCCGTCTCTTGCATAAGTAGCAAGTTTCCCTTCGTAGAGCGTCACTTCCTCTAAATCTAAACAGACACCGCCACCGCCTCCGCCACCGCCACCTGCAAACACTTGAGTAGCCATTAGACCCACAGCCCAAAATCCTAGTATTCGTTTCATAACGCACCCCTTCTTCAATTGGCTATTATCTAGCCGATGGTTTCCTCAAATTTAACCTGCAGCGTGATGAAATGTTAACTTGGCGGAACTTGTAAAAATTGAGGCGTATTTAGGTATTGGTTTGAGATACTTACCCGATCTAAGCCGGCGCCACCCTGAAAAAGAGCGGTGTGGAAGCAGATTTTTTAGTGGATCAAGGAGGGTTGGTGGTCGTTGCCGACGGTCATGAGTGAGGAAAGAGTTGCTGTTTGACGCTGGTAGCAGCCGGCACAGGTAGGAAGGTACTTCTCCTCACAGCCCAGCTCGATCGCAGGCCCCGAAATCGTCGGCAGTCCGTCGACTAGCTTTAGGTTATAGATGGCTTTCTTGTTGCAGTAGTGGCATGTACTCTTAACTTCTTCGATGGCGTCGGCTAGCTCCATCAAGCGTTTCGTGCCAGAAAATAGCTGTCGGCGAAAATCCGTACGTAGGCCATAGCAAATAACGGGAATATGGAATTCGTCTACCACACGACGCAGCTGCTCGATAACCTGTGAGGTCAGAAATTGCGCTTCGTCCACGAGCACACAGTGAACGCCCACGAGATCTGCCGGAGAGGCTTCGTAATGCGACCCCAATAGGAAGTCTGCTTCCGCCGTTAAGCCAGCCCTAGACTGAATGGAGACCTGGCCAAATCGATCATCCAATTCGGGTTTCATAAGTAGAACTTTTTTATCTTGGGAACGGTATGTGTGAGCCACCGCTAATAAATTCAGGGTCTTGGAACTTCCAACTGCGCCATATCGAAAGTAGAGCTTAGCCAATTTGAATCACCTTTGAAAAGCTACTTGTTGTATCTTAAAATAGTCGAGCCTCAGTATAGGTTGAATCTGGGGATTGTAAACGGGAACCTTTTACTTATGTACTCCGCCATCACCGACAATATTGAGATCATAGCAACTCCACAGTATGAGCCTGAGCAGTCGCAACCGGATCGAGATTTCTATTTCTATTCCTATCAGATATGCATCACGAATCATTCACAACAGGCGCTTACCATTTTGCACCGCCATTGGGTCATTCGGGACGGCGTCAATGCTGAAAAGTCAGTGCAAGGCAAAGGCGTCATAGGTTTGCAACCCATGATTGAGCCTGGTTATGCTTTTGAGTACACCAGTGCATGTCCCTTGAATCATCCCTACGGAAATATGCGCGGCTATTACCTAGCCCGTCATGGTGATCGAGATGCCGTGAAAATTAAGATTCCCTTATTTTTTCTGCGTCCACCGAGGGTGGATCACCCCCGTTACTTCTCAAATCCCTATGAGCCGGTTTTGCACTAACGGGAAGTTTGAGGCTGCTGATGTTAAAATTCTTGAAGGGCTTACTTCTGCCTACAGCCATCTTGAGCTTAGCAAGTTGCGGGGGAGAGAAAGCGTCGAGGCATCAGGGAACTTACCCAATTTTACCTCTCCATAATAGCAAGGAGCCTTTGGATTCCTGGCGCCAACTACCGACTTGCTTGATGGAACCAGACCGCATTTTTGCATGCGAGGAACCGCTGATCCTGGGCCAACCCTGCTCTGAGCCAGGGGGGGAAGAAGCTGCGATCGCACTGAATGAAAAAAAGGACGCGCTGTTTTCAGCCATGGCCAAGCTGGACCCGCAAGCCAGGCGAGCCCTTTGTCTGGTATCCGAGATTTGGATAGGATCCCTGCCGGATAGAGCTTGGGGTGCTGCAGACAAAGTGGCTTTTAGCGCAGAGGGTTGGGGGCAATACCATCTCTATCTTAATCCTAGGATTTTTGATCAGGCAACTATGAGCTCTTGGTTGTTGCTTTTGGATAAGGAACGATGGCAATTCAAGGAGCCGCCTTCCTATGAATACGTCGTTGAAATGGGTGAACCGCTCCTGCATTTGTTGCATCATGAACTTGGGCACATCATGGATGATCATCTGCATCTTGCCCAAGGGAAAGCCTGCAACTACAGCGATTGTGAACCTGATGAGGCAAGTTTTGTCGCGCAGCATTGGCAGACTTTCTCGGAACCAAAGAATTCTCGTGCCCAGGACTTGCAAGTAGCCTTTTGTCTTGACCCGCAACAAAAGTGCTTTGCGCCTCCGCCATCCAGCGAAGCAGTTTTTCCTCTTTTTCAGAGCTTAGCGCAGACAAATTTCCCCAGTCCCTATAGCTTGTCCAACGCAAGGGAGTTTGCGGCGGAGGCCTTTGCATGGCACGCCTTGCAGCAACAAAGTGAGCATTCCTCCTATCAGGTGATCCAGCAAGGTGAAGCGATCGAGGTCGGCTTTGATCTGGGCATTTCGTCTTGGATAGACTAAGTTCTAGCTTGAGGGTCTTCGAATTGGGATAAGATCCGTTATTCATAACAAAGAACTAAGGGATATTTATGCAGCTCCTATCGCGTGCGAGGCTGGTTACTCCATTTTTATTTGGGTTTGCGGCGAGCAGTTTCGGCAGCAACTCGACAGACAATGCACCAATAGGTAAGGAAGCGAATATGACGGAGCCTAAAGATCTGTGGCTGGAAGACCTGGAATCCCCTGAGGTCAAGGCTTTTGTTAAAGAATTGAATCAGGAGACGATGAAGAGTTTGGGTACCCATCCCAAATACTCGGGGATAAAAAAAGATATTGAACAGATTTTAGACCAGGAAAAGGACCTGGCTGCGAAAAAAACAGCCACTTATAGAGGCAAATTCGCCTACCAATTGAAGAAAGATAAGGAACACGCGAAAGGGCTTTGGCGCCGAACTTCGCGGGAGGATCATCAGAAAGCCAAGGCGACGGGAAAATTTGACGGCTTAAAATGGCAGTCGTTAATCAATGTAGACAAGGTCAGTGCCGACCGCGAACTTACTGGTATTGATGCTACCTGGAAGCAGGCCGTGTACTTCAAAAATGACCAGCGCGAATACACAAGGGCCTTGGTCTATCTAGGCAATTCTGGATCGGATGCTTCGGTGATTCTTGAATATGATCTACAGAAGCTAAAGTGGCACGAGACGCAGCCATTTGATCTTAAGATTATTGGCAAGCATGGCATCACTTGGATTGACGAAAATCAAGTTTTCGTCCAACGAGACGATTGGGCTGTGTA
>JBIKVD010000405.1:0-3668 GCA_044357055.1 Oligoflexales bacterium
TACGACAGCGACCTTCATTTTCGCCCGAAGACTGAGATCGCTGGAACCTCGTACGAAGTTGGCAAGGATGAAATTCCAGGAATTACACCTCTTATCTTGGCGTCGCTAAAGCAAAGAAAAGGCTTACCTGGCGAGATAGGTGTAGCTGATGGCGATAAAGTCACAGTCACATTAACGCGTTCGCACTTGATATTGTATACGGAAAGCAAAGAAGAACTCGTCCGTTTGCCGATCCGCTATTATGATCTTTCCCTAAAAACTGATCCAGCCACGGGATACTGGCAGGACCGCTTAGAACTCGATCAGGAGCAGACCTGGGAAAACCGTGAATACGTGCAGATCGATCCAGATGGGGCCGAATACACCAAAAAAATCGATCCCAGCCAACAAATCGATGTCTTAGCGAAAAGCGTGATCGACACAGAAGAGCTCTATCACTATGTGCCCTCTGTCATCGAAGCTCCTAAAAACCTCGACGTCACGATTCCCCACTACCAAGGAATTTCTAAATTAGTCAAGTTTCGCTTCACAGAGAAAATGCTGCAAATCTTCGAGGTCCCACCGCGAGAAGAGGAATTCTTGGACAATACCACCAATTTGCCTCCCGTGCTGTCCATTCCTCTTAAGCATCTTGACTATCGCTGCAGCGTCGATGAGCAGGGTAATTGTGTTGACCGGAAAACCGAAGATAATGACATGGCGTGGCAGGATCGCGCCCATTTTAAGCCTGACTTTGCTAAAATGGAGATTCGCGAAGTCAATATCCTTCCGCTTATGTATATGTCCTACCTGGTACCTCAGTGCTTTGGCGAGAAGGAAATGCGTCTGATAGACTTCAAGTTTGAAGGCGACGCACTCAACATAAAAGTCGAAAGAAGCTATCGCGGCAATATCTTTTGTATGGATATCGAGAATCTCTCGGATCTTGCGTTCAATGTCACTTATCACTACTCCTTTGTGAAGGCAAAAGCTCTCAATTCTCCCGATTACGAAACAGTCTACTATCCTCGTGGCGACGAGGACCATTTCGGATTTTTTAAGACGGAATTTAAGACACTTGACCATGTTCATAGCGACCTGCAGGCCAATGAGAAGCAGCTCATGAACCGTTGGAATCCGAAGAGAAAGGTCATCAAATACTATCTGAATGATCAGTTTCGCGCTCCAGAAAACAAGGTCTTTTATGATGCCACTGTTGCTGGGATCGAGAGGATTAACGAAGGGCTAGCTAAAGCAGCCGTTGGCTTCCGCCTTGAGATTGCAAATCTCGACTTGGAATTCACGCCCGATCCAGGCGATATCCGCTACAATATGATCATGCTCGTCGATGATCCTGGTAAATATGGCTTGCTGGGATACGGTCCTAGCGTCGTCAATCCCTTGACCGGGGAAATCATCAACGCTCGTACCGTCATGTACGGTGGAATTTTCAAAACGCTGATTCAAAGAGCTTATCAAGATGTCTATCGTGAGAGTCTGGTAGAAAAAGACGATCCAAAGATCCGCGACGTCGTCGCCGCCTACCGCAGCGATAGCACACCTCGGACCGGTTCACAGGTTTACGGCGCCCCGCTCGCGCGGCTGCCCAAACTGAACGATTCGCTTTTCCCCGCGCTAGTCGGTAATCAGGGTTTAGGGATCATTGAAATCAACGTCAACAAAAGTTTGGAAGCGATTCAAGATAAGGAAGCCATATCGCAGGAATCCGTTGCAATGGATGCACAGGGTCAACAGCTGCTGCAAAATGGTTTTAGCGTGGCAGAACTTGAAGAAATAGCCGTGCCCCAACCGATACTGGAAAAGAAAACCCTGCAAGAAAGCGCTAGAGAACAAGTGGATCGCATTGCGTTCATGTCTGAAAACAATGCCTATAGCACTGAAATGATCGACTTTCACGACGACTTGCGGGCAAAAATCCTCGCCGCCGTGGGCGGTAAAGAAAATATCCGTCCCTGGCTGGAGCTCAGCATAGCCGAGCAAAAGGCCATCGTTGAGAAAATCTTACCTGCGGTTTGGACCGGAACCTTTATTCATGAAATGGGACACAACCTGGGTCTCAGACATAATTTCAAAGGATCCGAAGATAGAGATAATTTCTACTCAGCTGAAGAGACTCAATCTGGCTTCGTGGTCCCTTATAGTTCCATCATGGACTATGGCGCGAAGGACTTGGATGAACTTAACCAATTCGGCAAGTATGATATCGCGGCTCTCCGCTTTGGCTACGATCGCAGCGTTGAGACGAATACAGGAAAGTTCGTAAAAATTCCGAAAACTCTGACAGAACTGAAATCAGCGAAAAACGTCGTGCCCAAGCCCTATGAATATTGCAGCGATGAGGGTGTGGCCCTCAACCCGCTATGCAAGCGCTTCGACTTGGGTACCGGTTATGAGGAAGTGGCCGACAACATTTTCAAACTTTATCAAGATCGTTATGAGCGCGCCAATACCAGAAACGGCCGTAGCCACTTCTCCCTGTACGATGATTTAAGCTACGCTTATTCGATTAACAGCACCTTTCGCAGCCTGCGTCTCTTTTTTGAAACCCAGGAGCGGATCTACAATATGTTCAATGTAGATTATGGCACCGATTTCGGCGCGGATTCTTGGCTTACGGATTTGGACAATGCCGTCGATGTCACTTATAAAAACATGCTGCGAACCCTGACCACCCCCGATCGCGCCTGTGTCATGGTCCAAACCAATGCTGCTGGGATACCTATATTGGATGCCAAAACCAAAGGACCCATGATTGTCGCCATCGCTGAGCTTAGAGATTTCGACCAAGTTTCCGATCGCTGCACCGCTTCTCGAAATATTGACAAGGTGCGTTCACTGGCTCAAGGCGGCTTACTATTCCAATCTGACCGCGAACCCAATAATCCTAATATTTATCAGGATCAAATCGACACACGCGGTTATTGGATCGACAAATTACTTGCAGCCCGATGGTTGCTGCGAAGGCAAGTGGAATATACCTTTGATAAGGATTACACTGGTAATTATTTGGATATTGGTGGCGCATACGAAGGTGAGCTGAAGAAAACTCTCTACGACCTCTTTTTGGATATGTACGCCGCCGATGTAGAGTTTACAACGAATACAGGCGAGACCTTTACCCAGGAGGGTGTTGTTTTAAGTCAAGCTTCGTCTCATCGCATTCCCAAACACTTAAGCTCCGCGCTGCGAGGGTATTTACAACTACCCGATGAGACCACCACATTTGCTTGGGAACTGCTACGTATCATCAAAAAAGAGCTGTCCTATGCGGACAGTTCGGTGAAAATCAATAACTGGCTCAATAAGTTTTCGGTCTATAGCAGCATTCCCAATGGCCGTGAGAATGATCCCTTTACGAAGATTCTCGTCAATCAATCCTATTACTATGTGTTTGAGGAGAATGAGTTGGCTGTGCTTCTACTCAATGCTATTCAGGCGACAGAGTTTATGCAGGAGTATCGCGAGCAGTATGGCGTCGCGCAATTAAACAAAGTCTATTATGAAATTGGCGGTCAGCTAACAGAACTCCTTGAGAAGAATAACCTCAAGGCGGTTGAGAAAATCTTGGCAAATTTAAATCAAGACGACATCAACTTACTGCGCATGGATTCCCAAATTGTTGAAAGCATTAATGATGAATCCAAACTTGAATATTTCAAGGACTTGTT
>JBIKVD010000099.1:0-12283 GCA_044357055.1 Oligoflexales bacterium
TGCCTGAATGTTGCCGTCGGCGCGGGTTATTGCGCAGGAAAAGCTGAGGGAGCTTTATACCGTGTCGCAGGGACGGGTGCTGCGGGTGACGGAGCCAACAATGCTGTTGCCACCGCTGCCGCGATGGGTATCTCTCACGGCTTAGTCGTGACTGCCTCAGGCAATTTCTTGCTAAGCGACTCGACCTATTTTCGCCTGCGCGCTGTCTGCCAGCATACGAGCTCAGACTCTTTTTGCCTCGGCAAGACCGCCGGCAATAGCTATCAAGTCTATGGAACCGGTGTCACGGGCAACGGTGCTAATGGCTCTTTATCAGCCTCGGCAGCCATCGGTGACACCAGACAATTAGCGATCGATCCTGCCGGTAATATTATGGTGGCAGATGCGACCAATCGAGTCATGCGTGGATTTTGTGTGTCACCTAGCGCCGGCACCTTGTGCGACGGCAGACTCGCCAGCTATCAATACCAGCTAGCTGGGTCCGGGACCAACTATATGGGTTGGCAGGTTCCAGCACAAATAACTCCTATCGGTCGTCCGGCGGGGATCGCCTACGACGCCCAAGGGAATGTCTATTTTGGGGACGCTCAATATCCCTCCGTCCGCGTGATTTGCTACAACACGAGCGATCCAGGCTACTGTCAAGGCAAGGCACTTAACACCGTCTATTTTCTTGCTGGAACGGGAGTATCTGGCAATGCAGTCGACAATGTTTCCGCACTGACTGGGCTGATTGGGGTACCGGTGGGAATCGCTCTAGATAGTGCCGGGAACGTCTTTGTCGCCGACTCCACCAATAGAATGATTCGGGCGATCTGTTTGAAATCAGGTTCGGGGGGCTATTGTAATGCTCGCGCCGAAGGCAACATGTATCGAGCGGCAGGCAACGGCGTCGCCGGAGACGGCGCTGACAATGTTCTGGCCACCGGCGCGGTTTTAGGGACCGTTGGTGGCTTGCAGTTTGACTCCACCGATAACCTTTGGATCATCGATAACCAATATCCGCGGCTGCGAGCCCTTTGCCTGAATACAGCGGGTTTTTGCACAGGAAAAACAGCTGGCAACCTTTATCGCGTAGCAGGAGTGGGGCTCCCTGCTGCTGATGGTGCGGATAACGCGGTCATGGGAACTACAGGCATGGGCCTTCCCCAGTCTATCGCTATCGATCCATGGGACAATATTTTTATTGGCGATGCCAGCTATTTCCGCCTTCGTCTTGTCTGCCTTAATACCAATGGCGGGGCTTGCGCTACGAGGACAGCTTCCCGCAGCTATCGCATCACGGGTACCGGTGTCACGGGAGATGGTGCAGATGCGATTTTAGCCAGCGGTGCCGCAACAGGGGTTCCCGTGGGGCTTGCTACCGACACCTTGGGCAATGTCCTGGTCGCAGATGAAACCAATCGCCGGGTTCGCGCCGTATGCTTTGATACCACAGCTGGATTCTGCTTAGGGTCCACAAACAATTATGCCTATCGCCTCTTTAATCGCACGGCGGCTGTTGCTGGGGATCCTTCTTCGGGGCAAGCTGGCAGCCAAGTTCGACTTGATATCCCTGCGCGCAATTCATTGGTGATCATGCCAAGCGGTGACATCCTCTATTCAGGAGCTGCTGCAGCCTCCCCAGGGTTTTTACGCCTTTTTATTGGCTATTAAAGTTGTTCAGAATACCCCTGATAGCCTAAGTACCCCGTGATATTGACAATTGTTTCATAATTTCAGCTAGCTGCAACAGAGATTCAACTTTTGGCCATCTCAATCCGATAGGCTTTTCGGTACAGGACTTAGGGTCCTACCACACAAGAAACGACAACATTTATTAGAGGTTACCGTGTGTCGATTTCCATGCGTTCTCTTGGTATTTTTATTGACGGCTCTCAGTCTCTTCTCCTGCGGCGGAGCGGACTTTGTGGGTCAAGGTTCAAACCCAGAACCTGCCCAAGTCGCTTATTCCGGTGAGGCAGATGGGGTCGGTGACCTGCCAACCAAGGAGCCAGAAGCCCCCGCAGATCCAGTCCTGGAAGGAGACCAAAGCCTTGCCCTCCATTGGGAATTTCCATGCGATGCCGAGACCGAATCTTCCTTCACACAAACGGACGATAAGATTAGTATGACCGGAGCCGAGCATTTTGCCTTTCCGCTGCAAAAATATGACCACTATTCCTTAGTTTCAAGCGGCCAAGTCTGTTTGCCCAGCGAAAAGCCACGAGATATTCTTTTTATTGTCGATGTATCTGGGTCGATGAAAAGCGACGAAGCTGTCAATGGATCCTGCTACCGCTCTCGGGCCATGGAAGCCATTTTTGAGAACTTAGCCTCATCGGCCAACAATCGCTACGCGCTCCTTACCTTTCATGCACAGGTCGAAGCAAACTCCGGTGGATTCTATGCATCGAAGGATGCTCTATTCCAGCAAATTGGTGCTAGCCCTGTGGACACCCTTTGCCCTTGGTTGGCCGACACCAATTACACCGCAGCCTTTAGCGCAGCAGAAATGGTTATGGCGCAGTCAAGAAGCAATGCCAACTTAGAAATCTATTTTATCTCTGACGGCGGACCTTCTGGAGACGCATCAACGGGACCAGCTATCGCGCAAAAAATGAAGGATCAAGGTTTTCTTATTGATGGCTTGATCAAGACGGTCCGCATTTCTACTATGATGATTGGTGGCGAAAACGGTGTTATGAAAATGATTGCCAGCAAAAAAGTGGGAGGAGAACCTTACTATTTGGAGAGCCAAAATTTCGACCAAATAGAAGCTTCACTTTTGCAATTCCTTTCGCCAGGAATCAAAGATATCGCCCTTAGCTACAAATCAGATAACCAGGCTGCTTGGCAAAAAATTCCGCTCACCTTAGACCCAAAGACCTTCCGTTTTTCCACCGAATCTGTTGATTTGCCTTTAGAAAACGACAAAAGCGACCAAGCTTTATGGCTTAAGCTAAATTACATCGATAATCAGGACCATGAATCTCAATTGACCGGTTCGCTTGGCACCCTCTCCGATTCCGCTGAAGACCGCGTGATTTGGCTTCCTGCGCCAGGCCTCTACCCGATAAGCGACGTATTAAAGTCTAAAGGCGACTTCCTGGACTATTCCACCGGCAATCGCTTTGACCCGAATTCCCTCTTAGACTTGGATTTCAAGGCCCACGCCGCCCCAAGGCAGGATACGTTCTTTCTTGATGGCATTGATGCCGGTGAGTGGGTAAGGTTTCCCCTCCAAGTCGCGAAAGATGGTCTCTATACTTTGCACGCCAGCGTTGCCACGGCAGCAACGGCAAGACAAAGAGCTATGCACTTTGAAGTCAACCGCCAGATCTTGCGCTCTCAATCCGGGGAGGCCACCATCCTCATCCCCCAGGGCTCCGGTGCCGAAATGTGGTTCAGCGTTAGCTTGAATCAAGTCGCTCTGAAGGCGGGGCGGCAGTATTTGGATGTTTACTTTGATACCAATGGTTTTAGCATTGAGTCGCTAGAAATCGTTGGGGAATAGGGCGGCCCCCCTCAAGCTCACCTCTCAGAGGGCCATCCTCTTTTTAGAACTTAACTACGTGGGACTGGCCAAAATTATCATCGCAGCCTTTAAAGTCAGAAGGCGAAGCTCCACAGCTACGACCAGTGGTGTAGTTCTGACTATACACCTTAATGCGTATCTCGGCTTGATCATCTAGGATGGGTAAAGAAGGAAGTCGGACCCAACTCTCAGCGGCCAAATTTATGCCAAACATCTCAATTCCCAAGAGCTTGCTCCCATCGTCTCCGATATAATCCAGGTAAACAGTCGTATTTCTCGTTTCTCCAGCTTTGTAAAAAAGTGGAGGAACTCCCAGATCCGTAGCTCGTTGCATTTCATAAGCGAACTGGAAGCTGTCAATGTCAGATTGTTGATTGGGCAAAGAAACACTGATGTTCTTTTCGAGTGGAGTGCGTAGCTCCACTAAAGCTGACGCATTGTGGATCACAAGAAATTGAAAATTGTCTTGTGAGCCCTGGTTGTTAATCCAAACCTCGCGACCTTGGGAATCTTTAACATTGGCAAAAAGTTCGAAGACCGTCTGAGCAGATGTAGGAACCATCAAAGAGGTCGTGAGAGTCGTAACCGAAGGCGTGACTCTCTGGGAAAAAGTCTTAACCAAGTGGATTTGCTCCTCATCGTCGAGACGATAAAAAACATTCAGTTCTGTAATCTCTGTGTGCTTTAAGATACTATGAGCACTAGAAATAAGAAATTCTAAATCCAGCTTTTCCCCAGCCTTGACGATGCGAAGTTCGCGCATTTGATCCTTGCCGACAAACTTCTCGTAATGAGGAGCTGCCTCCTTCACGCGGATGCCCTGACAAAATACGGCATTCAAGTCGCCACGAATGACCCCGAACTTGCACTGTGTATCTGCATAGACCGGATGAAAAGAGAGACCAAGAAGCCCTAATAAGAATGCAGGATGGATGTTGAAGCTCATGGGAATCCTTTATTAATGAAACCTCAAAGGGACTGGATAGCAACAATCGCGCCATGATGGCACAGACACGGCGCCATTGTCAACGTTTTATTGCCGGTTGAGTCTGGATACAGAGCCGGTTCTGTGCGCCATCTCAACTGACCACGCACGGCTCTTTTGGATCTACCCGAGGCTAAAACAAAAGAAAGATTATAGTGTTATCTTCATTCGGAGGTCCCCATGCATCATCCCTTTGGTCATCTCTATCCCGGTCTCGTACTTGCTTCTTTTTTCATGGGCGCTTGCGCTATCGACCAGGCCGCATCGCTCCGGGAAGCCAAGCCCAATCAGCTGGGAATAGCCAATTATGGCTACATGCACCGCGTGAATTCTAATAAAGCCGCTGGCTTAACCTTTGATATCGGTTCAAGCGAGACTTTCTACTTCAAAGCGACCGAAAATGATGAGGTCATGACAGCCCGAAAGTGAAGGCAAGGACCCGAAAACAAGCCATCTCAATGTGGATCTATTCTTAAATCATTATGGGTGGGAAACCTCGGCCTTCTTGGTGGGAGTCGGCTACGGCTACAAAGAACATGATTTTAGCTTCCAAGAATCATTGCTCGCAGATGCAACGCAAAAGATAAAATTAAATACAGCGATCAAGCAAACTACGTAGGTGTTCCCATAGGATGGGCGTGGATTTGGGAAAATGGTTTCTCCCTCACATAGATAAGGCGCACGGATTTCGGCGGAGGGACCATGCTGCTTGGTCTTTCGTTCTAGATGCTGGGAAATAGTATAAGTTTATCGCACTAATTGGCTTTTCTGATGCCGATATAGTGTGGAACGGGTCGGGTCGTGTGAACAACTGTTTCAACCCCAGCATCCATGGCCAAAGGCGGGCGTAAATACATAAAGGTGCTTCCTCCTCCATCGAGGATCATGGCATCCTTGGCTCCTGCCTTCAGCATATACTCAGCCAATTGGCTATTTTTTCCAGCTTTCATAACACCAATATACCAACGAGTAGAGCTGATCCCCAATTGCGTTCTGGGGCGCGCCTCATTGGGAAAGCGATCGTCAGCCCGGGCATTGACGGCCCCCGCTATCAGGGTGTCGCCATAGCCAGTCGCAGCAAAATCAACTCCCTTGGGAACCGCAAGATCGGCAGGATCGTTCTTTATATCACGGACGACGCTGCAAGTTCGGCTGGCTTGGCAATAGATAACAGACCAGGTGCCGCCTAGATCTGCATCGTGCTGATTCGTGATCACTTTGCCAGGCTCGCCAATGGCCAATCCCCTCACACGGTTATCACCAACTGAACGAAAGAAATTGGCATTGACTAAGGCGACAAGATCCGTGCGGGTAGTGAAATAGTCCCGGCCTTGAGCTTGTTGAGAGGCCGCCTTGTCCGCTGCCTCCTGGGGAGAACTAAAGATCTGATATTTAGAACTATTTAATTTGACCGAAACAATCTCTACCGCCCCATTGGCAAAAGTGTAGCGACAAATATCAGCATCACAAGATGGGGAGGATGTCGCACCCCGGACAGTAGAAGCGCTCGCTTGTGCTTGTGCTTGGCAAACATCCACAGAACCCGGAGGCATAAAATCACAGGTCCCACCGCTCTTGCCGCAGTCCTCGATCTGCCCAGCCCGATTGCACAAATAGCGCGTTTGCACCCCATCGCTCGCTGTCAGTTTGTCGCCACGTGGGCTCACGCAAAAGGTCGGGTGGGCGCACGCATCTCCCCCAGAGACTGTACTGTTCAAGACCGATTCTGGGCGCTCCTTTGAAGGAGCACACGCCTGGATCCCAATCATCACCCCAAGTAACCATAATCGCCTCAACATCTGCAACATCGCCTCCTAAGCTTTAAACTTCCTTGAACTCTCTGGCGCCAAATGAAACCATCCTACCACGTGGCAGTTCCTCGGATCTCGGCCCTCTGAAGATTATAGCCTGGTTCTACTAACATTTGAAGTTGATGCAGAAAACGCCCAGGACAGCTCCACTTTGCCCATTCCAGCTATAGCAACTTTCATCAAGCTGGCGAATTACAAAAGCAAAGCCGATAAACTATCGAATGAAGCAAGAAGCTGCCACCAGAGATCCTGGGCCAACGGCTGAGGCGCCCTAGCAACTCGCGCCAGATCAGAATATGCTAAATAGGAAGATTCCCAAAATTTATCTTAGATTCTCCGAGTAACGGTAGAGGGAGCTGCTCCATGAGCCAGATTTTTCAGTTTATTTTATCGTCTCCCTGGCTCGTCGCGCTGGGCACCGTCTTTGGCATAATAATAGTTGTTGCGATCCACGATATCAGCCAAAAGAAAAGCACGATCATTCATAATTTTCCTGTTATTGGGCACTTTCGCTATTGGCTGGAGGCCATCGGACCTGAGCTGAGGCAATATTGGGTAGCCAATGACAAGGAAGAGAGACCATTCAACCGCTCGGAGCGAGCCTGGATTTACTCCTCTGCTAAGGGACAAAATAACAGTTTTGGTTTTGGGACCACGGAAAATATCTATGATACGGGCTATCCGATTATTAAGCATGCGACCTTTCCCTTCCCGGATCATAAATCTAAGGGCTTTAGCGAAGACAAAAGCGCCCTTCCCTGCATCAAGGTACTTGGCGCAACACACGGACGAAAGAAGGCTTTCCGACCGAGTTCGATCATTAACGTGTCGGCTATGTCCTTTGGCTCTTTGGGCGAACGAGCTGTGACCGCGATCAATAAAGCCGTCGCCCGCGCGGGGTGCCTGCAAAATACCGGGGAAGGTGGCCTAAGCCCCTATCACCGTAGCGGCGGAGATTTGATTTATCAATTAGGCACGGGATACTTTGGCAGCAGAGATGAGCAAGGATTTTTTAATATGGCGCGATTGAAGGCCTTGATCGAGCAGGTGCCTAGTGTCCGCGCGATCGAGATTAAACTTTCGCAGGGTGCCAAGCCGGGAAAGGGCGGAATCCTTCCTGGTCGCAAAGTAACGGCAAGTATTGCAGCCATCCGGGGGGTGAAGATTGGCGAGGACTGCATCTCTCCAAACGCTCACTCCGCCTTTTCCACAGTGGATGAACTAATCGATTTCGTGGAAAAAATAGCTGATGAAACGGGCCTGCCCGTGGGGATAAAAAGCGCCATCGGAGAGCTAAATTTCTGGCAACACCTAGCCGAGCGCATGGACAAGCGCCGCGCTGGGCCTGATTTTATTACCATTGACGGAGCCGAGGGCGGCACGGGAGCGGCACCCTTAACCTTTGCCGATCATGTGGCATTGCCCTTTAAGGTCGGTTTTGGACGCGTTTACCAGATCTTTCTCGCCCAAGGAATCAGCGAAGAAATCGTGTGGATTGGCAGCGGCAAATTGGGCTTTCCTGATCGAGCTATTGTTGCGATGGCGATGGGCTGCGACATGATTAATATTGCAAGAGAGGCCATGATTGCGATTGGCTGCATTCAGGCGCTTAAATGTCATACTGATCATTGCCCGGCCGGTGTTGCCACGCAGAACCCATGGTTGCAACGAGGCCTCAATATCGACAACAAAGCGATGCGCCTTGAGAAATTCATCAAAAGTTTTCGCAAGGAGCTCATATCCCTAAGCCATGCCGCTGGCTATCAACATCCAAGTCAGTTTACAGGTCAAGATATCGAGTTCTGCTCAGGGATTAATAAGTTCTCGACCCTCGACACTGTGATTGGCTACAGCAAGTTATCGGTGGATCCCCTGCTTAGTAGCCTTGAAACCGCGGCTCCGGCGGGCGCGAAATTGCATTTGGCACCCTAGATCCATCTCTGCGCTTAAAACTCACCTCACCCAACTGCTTCCTAACTAGCTATAAATACGATTAAAGCTCGACAACGGTCAGGATGTTCTTGACACTAACGCCACACTGTATTACTCATGTACAACAGCAGATCAGGAGGTGAACATGCTCATACTTATCAATCCCCACGCTCCCCTGCCCATTTATGCACAAATTGCAGAACAGGTTGAATCCATGATTGCGAGTGGAAATCTAAAACCAGGCGACGCTATGCCCTCCGTAAGGGTCTTGGCTGAAAAATTAGAGATTAATTCTTTGACCGTACAAAAGGCTTACAAAGAACTAGAACACTCAGGCCTACTGGCCATCCGTAAAGGTGTCGGTGCCGTGGTCGCCGCCAGCGCCTTGACTGAGCAAAATTCGAGCAAAAAATGGCAACCGGAAAACGACTTGCGACCCATTGTCGAAAAAGCAAAAAACCTGAATTTCGATAAGCACAAATTGATTTCTTGCCTCGAAAAACTTTGGAAGGATTAGATCACTCATGTTTAAGTTACATCGCCTTACTTAACAAACCAATTATCAGGGCTTTCGCTTGGACATCCCAGAACTCCTGCTCGATAACGAAGGAGTCACGGCTATTGTCGGTAAAAATGGTTCTGGGAAGAGCACGCTCTTGAGCCTATTGGCTGGACTTAAGGCACCCACCAGCGGAACATGTACCTATGAAGGACGCGCTTGCTTTCAAGCCTACGACATTATCAAAGCGCAAGTGCAAATGCTCAGCTGGAGCATTGTCTTTGACGATCAACTGACGGCAAAGGATTATCTTCGGGTACTCAAGGCCAAATCTCGCCCTTGGGATGTTGAGTTAGAGAGTGAGTTGCTCCGTGAATTCTACATCCCCATCGAACAAAAGATTAGTACCCTTTCCCGCGGCGAGCATGCCAAGCTGAAGTTGTTGTTTGCCCTGTGTCAGCGTCCAAAATACCTGCTGATTGATGAACTGACCTCGGAGCTAGATCATGAGTCCCGCAAGGCCATCTTTCGCACGATTGACCGGGAAGTTTTTGAAGGGAAATTACGGGTCTTGTGGGCGACCAATGTTATCGACGATGTAGATCGGTTCGCTAACCATCTTTTGGTTCTCAGCCAAGGAAAAGTGGCTTTGAGTACCGATATGGAAAGTTTTCGCCGGCGCCACCAGAAATTGCTGCTGCGCTACCAAGGAAGTAGCCAGCTACCCAATATTCCGGCTGAGCTAGGAGTACAAATCGACTGGGATGGCAAACGCGGAATCCTAACCACCAACGACTATCGCGAGGCACTGGTGCAAGAATTAACGCGACTAGAAATAGAGATAGAGCCCATGCCCTATGCGACCAAAAATATTCTTCAAACCTACGGAGCTTAAGATGAGAGAAACATTGTCACTTTTTCTAACTAAAAACAAATACTACCTACTGGGCTTATATACGATTGCCGTCGCCTGGTCTGCCCTGCAAATCCATTCTCCCGGGTACTCTTCGAGTGTTCATCGCTTAGTGGGATTCACCCTTGCCGCCTTCTTTCTCCTGAAGTGGAATCAACGAGACTGCCGACCAGGCGAAGTCTCCTTTTTGACTACGCTGATACCCACGCAGAGGGGCCTCCTTAGTATCCACTTATTGGTGCCAGCGGCCATGGTCTATCTTCCGGTCGGTATCCTTTCCTCCGACACAGGGCTAACCCTCGATGGACTGCTTCTCGGAATTCCCCTAGCGCTAATTCTGGCTTGCATTTCCAACCTTGCGACAAAACCGCTTACGCAAGTTTTGTCCTTTGGTTTGGTCTATCTGATCTTGTTGGACAGCGATGGAGAGGGAATGACTTTTGCTAGCATCGTTGCCACGATTTTGCTCTACAAAGCAATTTTGGAATTGCTAGCCCTCAGAATCTCGCGCCGCAGCATGCGTATTGCCTTAGCATCGGCTCTGGCAATGATCCTTGCCTTATCAATCTCACACGACAACTTAACGGCAAACTCTTCAAAATCGACTGTAAATGTAGACGGAAGAACAAAAACCAAAAACAACTTTTCCATTGACACCGGCAACACGAACTTCAAATTTAATGTCAATTCTGACATCGAACAAGATGCGCAGGACGCCCTGCCATTGACACCAGAAGAACTCGCCACTTCAGAGTCGATCTTGCAAGTTTTTCGCAACAAAGCCGTCAGCGACTACCAGGAGACCCTAGAAAGCTTGGCTGTCTCAGACCAGGTCTTAACGGACGAGCTCGTTACTAAACTTGAAGATCTCATCCTTATTGAAAATCCGAATTTGAGTGAAAGCGAAAGTGCCTGCCAAGAAGCCTGTCAGGAACTCGCTAAGATAACAGTTAGCCAATGGGGCGGTCAGCCCCCAGAAGTCTTGAAGGAGCGTTACCAGAGATGGCTTCGAGCTCCTTCAAAGATTCATTCCGAATATGTCCTGAACGTGGCAATTTTTGCAAAATTGAAGCGCCACCAGGGCAACTGGAATGAGAAACCTGCAAGTCAGTTTTTCGACTCAATCACCGAAGAGTTTCTGAAAATCAAGGAAACGCTATCAGGGGATAAAGATTACCTTAGGCTTGCCGAGGAAGAACTAAACTTAACCCATAGCAACTAAGATAGACAGCGGGAGTAAGCTCCTCAGGTAAGGATCTCGCAGTCTATGGCTCTAATAAGTATTCGTGGTGCCTGGGGCGAGACTTGAACTCGCACGCCCTTGCGAACGGTGGATTTTGAATCCACTGCGTCTACCGATTCCGCCACCCAGGCTCTTGAAAGGCTCATCAAGATCGAGCCGTGGACCTTATCAAAAAAACCGGGGGCCCGAAATCAAAAATCTGCGCCCGGGGTATAAAAGCATAAGCTATTGAAAAATATAAATAATTTATGATACCCATCCGCCCTAATGACGGCAGTTCGGTCTTGGTATCTTGTCCGGCTTAGTCCATGCAAATCGTCGCTGCAACCGGAAGGTGATCCGAAGGGAAATAACTCTGCCCATTCATCACAAATTGGCGATGAAGCATTTCATAATTCAAAACTCGAGCGACGTTATTCACAAGGATATGATCGATATGAGTGCCAAGGCCGACAAGATGAGTCCACTGCGTGATCGTGGTCAACTCTCGGTTAAGGAGAGGGGGGCTTAAACTCATGGACATCGCATTCGCAAAATATCCATCGATCGTCAGGGATGCAAATTCCACCGCCTGAAAATTCATATTAAAGTCCCCCATCAAAACAAAGGGAATGGTTGGCAACGATTCAAAGAATCTACGAATTTGTAGAATACTATTGCTGCGTGCCAGATGACTTTGGTGATCTAGGTGGGTATTCATCACAAAAAAATGCTTGCCTGTGGCCAGCTCCACCAAACGCACCCAGGTTGCGATGCGGTTGATTTTGTTTCCCCAAGGAAAATCTGCACCCGGGGGATTTGGACCATAAGGATCATCTGACAACCAAAAAGTCCCTTGATCGAGCCGTTGGTATTTTGATTTGGACCAGAAGATCGGCACCATTTCGCCCGCCCGCTGGCCATTATCCCGCCCGACGGCAACAAAATCATGTTGGGGAAAGTGATAGGCGATATGGTCCAGCTGTGACTCCAACACCTCTTGTAAGCCAAAAATGTCGGGAGCACGCTCCTGCAGCAATTTGACCACCGCATCTTTTCGATTGGCCCAAACAAATGGACCATCGGTATGATTTTCATAGCGAATATTGTAGCTTAAACTCGAAAAACAACCTGGTTCGGTGCCAAAGGCGGGAATTTCCACTATGAAAAGAAGGGGCAAAAGGAGCTGACGTCGCCAAGAGAAAGACCAGGCGCATGACTGAATAAGAGACTGAATAAACGAGGGAAACATAGTGGCAAGCTCCTTAATGATCCGAATAAGACATTTCGGGTTCGCCCCGAGCTTAATGGTTGAACCCTGCTTTGCAAGATGAAAGTGGCTTAGGGGGCCTTACTCGCTGCCGCAATAAGGGCTCTGCGCCATAACCCTTAGCGACCTCGTTC
>JBIKVD010000100.1:0-12279 GCA_044357055.1 Oligoflexales bacterium
TCAGCAACGATTTTTTTTGCAGGCTTTGGAAGGGCCACGTAGCCAGGTAAACGATCTCTCTTTTCGTATTCAAAAAGACCCGGGGCATTGCGATTTCCAAATGGTTTTCTACTGCGACATTCATCAACGTGATTTTGGTAAATGGTCCATGGGATGGGCGAATCAATCGGAAATGAATCGGGACATTTATTTCAACTATTGTGCGTCTCGCACCTTTGCTCCTGCGGATTTGACGGGGCAAGGAGCCCATGCCCTTCTGTGCGAATTTGCTCGGTTGAAACAAGCCGACGAGAGGCAATGTTTTAGATATGCCGCTGAATGGAAGGCCTTGCAAAGGGGCTTGAGCCTGCCATTAAAGATCCTACCTTGTCATCAAGCCCTTCACTTTAAAGGAGACTTTCACACTATCAAAGTTATTGTTATCAAGTCGTTGAATGATGACGGTGACTCTGCAAGTCGCGTCTTTTCCGAAAGGCAGATCATAGAGTGATTTTGCTTTTATAAAAACGAGGCTTGACAGCAGCTCAGTAGTGACCGTGCATTGTGCCGTTGTTTCTGTAGCGGTAACCGTAATCTTCACATCGTCATCAATATAGCCACCTGGCAAATCTCCGAAGTTAATCGTTCCAACCAGCGATACGGGCATGCTGTCGTAGGTATAAGCGCAACTATCAAAGTCATGACCTGTGATCTTAAGGCCAGCTTTGCCGCTGGGTTCATATTCTTCTACTGCTTTCATCAGACCAGACTCTTGGTCCCAGCGATCTAATTCCGTAGAATGCTTGCTGCTAAATAGGCCACGACTATTGACTTCTGAAGGCTTGTATTTAAAAGAGAGTCCATCTAGATAGCAGCCGCAAAGTGGATCCAAGATGTCTGTACCAATCTCATAGGAGACAAACTCGCTGTGACACAGCTGGCCAAACGATTCCTGATCTTGCAAAGACCAGCTCGGCTTCATGCCAAGGTATGCCTTTTTGGCTCTTCGTTTTATGCTTCGGTTTTCTCTTCTTCTGAATTTTCTGCAAGCTTCTCTTCTTTATTGCTCGGGTTTGGGGGCAGTCGAAGCTGCGCAGGAGGAAATGAGAGTCTTGTCAGAGGCGATTTCTGCCTCTTTCTGGCTCAGATACTGATCCAGTTCAGCGCTCCGTTGTTGGTTGCGGAACTCCGTGACTTTGGTGCGATCGAGAGAGTCAAGCCACTTTGTGGCAAGGCAAGAACACATGTCGTTGATCCGCCGGCTGTCTAGAAAGGGATTAGCAGTAAGGGCCTGCTCACTGCAGCCGTTGGTAAAGTCAGCTAACAATTCGGGGGATATTTCTTCCCAAGTTGCCAAGGGTAGGGTGGCATCGGCCTTGTCTTTGCTTTTGCTACCGCAACTATTGATCCCTACGAGCGCGAACATTCCTAAGCCCAAGATCAGATTCTTTTTAACCGTTTTCATTTGTCTGCTCCATGAGTCATGATTCTTGGGTCCATTCCCAGATCATGGGACAGCTGCTGCAAGATCCCCTCGCGTGGGCATGCCAGAAGGGGTGAATTCAAGGGAATATGAATCTAAATGAATTCACGCGCCCTTATTGAGCTTTGTGATTCTGTAGGCTTAGGTAAAAGTTGGAACTGGCTGGTGCCAGGCTATGCCAGGTCTACTCGGCAGGACTCTGCGGTGTTGGACAGACCTATTCCTTCTAAAATCGTCAAGAATAGTGTCGAGTGGCAAAGATATGGACACACCGTGGAAGCTGGCGGACATGAGGCCTTAAGCTTACCAGCTGTCTGCAACCTGCCTTTCAGGTGGCTAGTAGCGTTGCCAGACAAGTTCGCCAAGTCTGAATATAGGCTAGGGCCTACTAAGGCAATGTGATAAAGAAAAGGAAATCCGTTTCCTTCAACGTAAAGCGAAAGGTCTCAAAATGAAAACAATGAGTCGGCGAAAATCTATGTTCAGGCACTCTCTCTTGGCTGCGATAGTAGCACTGACTTCGACCATCAGTTTTGCCCGCGTGCAAGTTATGGGGCCCTATTCCCACGATTTGCATAGGCTCGAGATTAAGACTGGGAAAGCTGTAGCATTGCTCTTGGATCTTCATGATGTGGCCAGTTGCAAAGGCGACGCCAATTACCGCCAAACGCGTTTGAATGACACGACCTGGTTTCTCGAAGTCCACCCTTTCAGCGATCCCAATGCCAATTGCCCAGAGAATAGTGCCACCCGAGTTGGTGCCATCCTGGATTTGCAGGCGGCTGGGTCTTTGGGAAATGTGGTCGTGTGGGTCAGCGATCTACGCAGTCAGGCTTCGACGCTCCCGGTCATTGGGATTGACTCCCTCGGGAACGACGTCACTTTACAAGTTCAGCGATCGCAAGCAGCGGCAGCTCTGGTAAAAATAATGGACTACGATTCGGATGCCCTCTCAGTAAGTGTGGCCTATCCTTCTGGTCAGGTTAAAACCCAAATCTATCGCCTCCCTTTTCAGTATATGCCTGACGGTGAGCTGTTTGAGACAGAAAACAGATTGCTGCTACTTGGTGCAAATTCAACAAGCTCGAATCCTTTTGCCATCGCTGCCGGCGACGTCGGTGATTTCCGCAGTCTAACCTTGACGATCGAGTTGCCTCCAGGCGTCAGCGCCAAGCAATTGCAGGTCTCCGCAAAATAAGAAGATGGACTCTTTAACCGGTGGTGGAAAACCGTACGCGGTTACTGCCTGGCCCCGTCGGGTCTTGACCTGTAGGCCCTTGCGGGGCTAAGCCTTGCAGCGCAGCCAGGAGGCTTTCTCGATCCACATAGCTGTCAAAGATCGAAGCTACGGCGCGAGCCAGAAAACGCCCTAAGGGCTCCTCTAGGGTCATGGATTGACCGTCAAAGCGAATCAGCCCCGCTTTTTCCAGAACACTTAAGGACTGGCGCTCCCAGCTTAGATTGAGAGGCCCTTGGGCATCTATTTCAAAAGCTTGCAAATTCACTGTCCCTGGCCCATAAATATCATAAATTAAGTCGCGCCGTTTCTGCTCTTCTGCAGAAAGCCGGTGACCTCGCGGGAACTTTGACTCTTTGGCAGCGAGGGAATTTAGCCAAGCATCCAGACTTTTGGGCCGCTGATAGTAGCCGACTTCTGAACTGCTTATAGAGGAGGGCCCATAGCCCAATATGGGCAGATGCTTGCCGGTGCTCATGCCTTGAAAATTTCTCGTCAAAGTGCCGTTTTGTGCCGCCACAGCCAGGGGATCGTGAGGCAAAGCAAAATGATCAAGGCCAATGAATTGATACCCTGCAGAGAGGAATTGGGACCAAGCCAGGGCCATAAATTGCGTGGTCAAAGTGTGATCAGGCATGTCTTTTTCTTGGAAAGCCTGTTGATGTTTGAACAAATCTGGAATCATGGCCATCCGGTAGTAGGCAATGCGATCGGGCTTTAAAGCAATAACCATGGCCAGGGTCTTTGCCATGGACTGCATGGTCTGAAAAGGCAGCCCATAGATAAGATCAAAATTGATACCGTTAAAGCCCAAATCGCGTATCTGCTGGACGATAGCCTCTACCAAATCATAGGGCTGGATGCGGTTTACCGCGGTTTGGACGGTCTCAGAAAAATCCTGGATGCCTAAACTCAGGCGGTTGATGCCATGAGATTTCATGACTTCCAGATGCTCGAGGGTCGTAACGCGAGGATCAATTTCCACCGCGAATTCGCCCTCTGGCTTGAAACGAAAGTGTTGCTTTAGCAAGGTAAAAGTTGAATCCAGTTGCTCGGGGCTAAGAAAAGTCGGCGTTCCGCCGCCTAAATGAAGTTGCGCCACAGGACGGTCCTTCCAAGGGGACGGGGTCTGCTGTAGTTCTTGCTCGAATCCTGTGAGCCATGAGGGGCTGGGGTCGTGATGGGCTCGCATGCGATTAGGCACAATCATTTTGGTGCAACCACAATAGCTGCAAAGCTGGCGGCAGAAGGGAATGTGCAAATAGACGGACCAAGTGTCCGAAGGGGAGGCGCCGAAATCTGACAGCCAATGTTGATCAAAGCTGGCTTCCTGCCAATAAGCGGCTGAAGGGTAGGAAGTGTGTCGAGGGAGATTGAGTGGTGCCAATTGCCTAAATAATTGCCACTGGGTTTCCGTTAGAATCATCTCTCCGCTCCGCAGCTAGAACTTAAGCTTCCTCTCACCCGAGCCTTAGGGCGCGGGCTTGACGTGACGGCATCCCATGACTTTCGGCAATTTCAAATCAATGCCACTATGATGAAGGGGTGATAAGGTCGTCACCAAACTGGGATCCTCAAGATTTTGTGGAGCGTCATCCGTGGTTACCGTGCTGCATACTTTCGCTTTGATCGTTACTTCCTTGGTGCCACATCCTGAATTGTCACAAAAGTCGATGAGGATTTTTTTGTCTTCGACCGCTGCGGTATTCGACAGTGAGCAGGCGTGCAGTTCCATCGTACGCTCGCTAGCTATGAGGGCAGATGATTTCAATGTCGCGTCCTTTGGAAAAGTCCATACAAAATCAGGCCCAATGCTGGCGTGTAAGAGCACGGGCTCTCCACTAACCGGCTCAGAAAAATAGGGCATGTCGGTTGAACTCTGGGATAAATGCCTGAGGAGGTCGGCGCCAGATCTGGGTTTAATCTGATGGAACTTTTGCAGCTCTTCCATATTGCCACCAAAAACCTCGCGTCCGTGCCATTCCCCGCCTATGACTTGATCTAGGTCATTTAATTCCAAAGTATAGCGGTAGATTTGTCCGTAGAGGGTCTCATCTTCATAGGTATAAGCGACCTTAGGGCCGTTCTCTACCCCATAGAGGATCAGAGAATGGACTTCGACGATATGCGTGGTTCCGGGAGCGCGAAAACGGCGAAAGGGGTCTTCCAGCTGTACATCGCCTTCGGTAACGGTTAGGGGTGTTTTTTGGCCGACGCGGCTATTAAAAGAGTAGAGAGGGTGATTCCATACCTCGGAGCCCTGGGATATCTCCAAAACAAAACTCTCTGGCGCACGATTTTCCTGGATGCTGGAACCATCGGAGAGACTTCTAGCCAATAGGGTATGAAAGGTACCGGCATTTAAGTCGCGGCAGCCCTTGCTAAAGCGAAAACTCACCAGGCTCGACGAATCCGGCATCGTATCAACTTTGACGAAAGGGAGAGCTGGTCCGCTCCAGATCGCCTGCCAGGCGAGTTTGGCTTTTTCTATCTCCTCCGGACTTGGTAAGGATTTGCAACTATGGTCCTCATTTATAACGCAGCCGATCACTTGTGGGTTTTCGTCATTAAGGAGCTGATCCTTGACGAGTTGTCCATCCGCTAACTGACGGGTTGAATACACCCGCACTTGCAGCATTCCCTCTCGCTCACCGCCCTCTTGGTATTTTACCGCCTGCAGCCAATATTGTTCCTTTTGCGGAGAATCATGCAGGGTCATGATCAAGTCGATGCCCTTATGATCGGTCATCTCTTGATACCCGAGCCAGTTATTACTGACAATATCGGTGTTCACGCTCACAGAAAATTTGTTCGCCGCTTGGTCCCATAGGCCCAAGGTTCCGTCGACGATCCGCCCCAAGGAATCCCTGATAAGATCGTTCTCTCCTACTTCACAGCGCGAACCTACAAAGTTCGCCGGGCTAGAAAAAGAATTATCCGCCGCCGTCTTCGTTATCAGGGCCCGAATATCACCTTCCGTGAACAGCACTTCGCGTCCTTGCTCATTTTTCATGAGCACGGCTGATCTAGGAGTTTCGATCATGATGGATGCAGGTGCCCAGCCATGGCAGTGACCCATCCAAGACCAGGGAATCAGTTTGCTTTCAAAAACACGACGATTTCTGGCAAAATTTATAAGTTCATTGACATAGAGTTTTGGATTAAGGCCTGAGCGGAAGGCTAAGTCATATTTCTCAGCAGGAGAAAGGTAGGAACTCAAGGCAGGCAATTCCGTTTGTAGGTCACTGCTCCAATCGGACATGATGGACTGCAAATCCTTGATCGCATCTTCTGCATAAAGTGCAGGATCCTTTAGCATGGGATTAGCCGCGAACTCTGGATCTTCGATTTGGTCCATATTGATCCAGCGATGACCCAGGCCCATTTGAAAAAGTGGCCAATAGTTATCGGTCCATGGCCGCTGAGCTAGGGCCCCTCGCTGCCAATTGGAACTGGTTAGCAGGTCTCCTGTCAGGGTTTCAAAACCAAAGGCACCTGGGAGGTTTTTTTGGTCCATGGCTTCGAGGGCTTTATGATCCGCCGAATTTTGCCCACAGCTAGCTACCAGTATCCACGTGGCGAGGCAGAAAGCGATGGGGCTACGCGATAATGGGAAAGCTCGCCGAGTCCGTAAAACTTGGGCCGAGTGCTGATGTGCAGATGCTTGCTGTAAATCGTGTATATGTGTGGTCATGGCTATGTCCTATTGGCCCACTAAAGTGAAAGCGCAGGCCCAAAAATCGGATACGGGCTATTCTCGAGCAAATAGCAAAAGGAAGGTATCATTCTGCCTTGTCTGCATGCAAGGTTCGAATGAAGGCGTCATTGGAAACATCCGAAGCATTTCGGCGAGCTAGGTCTTTAGTTTTGCAACGGGATTCTGCTGGGGATCCTGGAACCAAAAGTGGAAAATGGATCAAGATGACCTGTTTATGGGGTGTCATTTTGTGCAAGTCGACGCTTCTCCAGGACCATGGGCTGGGTCGAGCGCTGGTAGGATAGCGAACTGCCGGCAAATTTTTTCAAACCTTTCTCGCGCATCGTCTTTGCACCTTCCTTTAAATAGGCGTCCAAGCGGTCTTGGGTGCTAAAAAGGTACTCACAGCTCACAGATCCATCTTCCCATCGTAAAACTCGACATTCTAGACAACCATCTATCCCAAGCATGTCCTGCATATGCTCTTCACGCATCCACTGGATAAACTGCTCTTCAAGGCCGTTTGAAAACTGACTGATCTGCACAAGGTACCGAATCATAGTTGTAGACCTCTGAGAGTTCGTGCCATTATGAACAAAATCCGCATCTTTGGAGAGCAGAAATGAAGGAAATTGCGCTAGGGGACTATGAACCAAGTCATTTCGAGATCCCTGATGTCGAGCTGCTTTTTGAAATATACGACGAAAAAACGATTGTCCATAGCCGATTGCAGGTGCTGCGGAAAGATCCTAAAAACCAAGAACTTAAACTCGATGGCATCGATCTGGAACTTCTGGAAATCACAGTGGATGGCAAAAAACTTGAACCCAGAGACTATCGCTTGGCAGATAATCTCTTGGTTTTAACCATCGCAAATAACTCTGCCGTCGTGGAAATTACGAATGCGATTTACCCGCATTTAAATCTCTCTTTAGAAGGACTGTATCGCTCTGCGAAAATGTTTTGTAGCCAATGTGAAGCCCAGGGCTTTCGAAAAATCACTTACTTTTTGGATCGTCCGGATGTGCTGTCGCGCTACAAAATCACCCTCCGGGCAGATCGTGAAAAATACCCAACGCTTCTGGCAGGGGGAAATCTGATCGGCCAGCGACTCTTAGAAGAAGGTCGACACGAGACGCGCTGGGAGGATCCATTTCCGCGGCCTAGTTATTTGTTTGCTTTGGTGGCGGGAGATCTGGCCTGTCGAGAAGATCGGTACCAGACTCGCAGTGGACAAGATGTTGCTTTAGAGCTCTATACCGATCATCAAAATGCCGACAAAACACTATTTGCAATGGATGCGCTAAAACAGGCGATGCGCTGGGACGAAGAGCGCTTTGCTTTGGAATATGATCTGAAAATCTACATGATCGTCGCAGTCAATGATTTTAACATGGGGGCGATGGAAAACCGGGGACTGAATATATTCAATTCCCACTATGTTTTGGCCAGCCAAGAAACGGCAACCGACGAGGATATTCTCGGCATCTATAGTGTTGTGGGTCACGAGTATTTTCACAATTGGACTGGCAATCGAGTCACCTTAAGGGACTGGTTCCAACTGAGTTTGAAGGAAGGATTGACCGTTTATCGTGATCAGGAGTTTTCTTCGGATATTGGCTCCCGGGGGATTGTCAGACTGGACAACGTTGTACGCATGAAGTCCGTGCAGTTTTCGGAAGATGCCGGACCTATGGCGCACCCGGTGAAACCAAAACGCTATGCCGAGATCAATAATTTTTATACGGCCACAGTGTACGAAAAAGGTTCCGAACTCATTCGTATGATGGCTTCCTGGCTTGGTCGGGAGGGCTTTACCAAGGGTTTGCAGCTCTATTTGAAAAAGTTTGACGGGCGAGCTGCGACGACGGAGGATTTTGTCTCTGCTTTAGAGCAGGGGAGCGGCCAGTCCTTAGCCCCTTTGATCAGCTGGTACGATATCCCGGGTACACCTGAGGTTTCCGTCGAGACAAAGTTCCTAAAGGGTTCTGGACCTTCCGCGGGTGCCACAACGGTGACGGAAAATACCTTCGAAGTTACCTTAGCCCAGGATAACCCAAAGGCGAAGGAACTGGGTCATAAGCAATACTTGCAGACTATCCCCTTGAATTTTAAACTCTTTGCTCCGAGCGGAGCAGAAGTTGAGGTGAGGGAGCAATCCGCGGCAGGACTTCGCACACAAAAGGACCAGGGCCAAGTCACAAATCTCTTTGTCTTAGACCAAGAAAAACAAAGCTATCGCTTTTCTTGCCTTGAGCAGCCTATTTTATCTTTGAATCGCGATTTCTCAGCCCCCGTTCATATCCACTACCAAAGGTCCCTGGCCGATTCGCTGACCTTGTTTGCCCATGAACAAGATCCTTATGCAAAGTTTGATGCGGGACAACGCGTAGCCTTGGACCTCATTCGACAGAGGTATTTGGGCTCTGCCGACCACGCAGGAGAGCAACATTATCTTGTGGCACTTGGTCAAGTCTTGAGCCAATGGCGCAGCGATCCTGCATTTCTGGCAAAAATGATCAAGCTACCCCCTCTTGTGCAAACCCTGCAATTTGAACGACAAGTCGATCTGGTGAAAATGGATCAGGCGATTCAAGGGCTTTATCAGCAGATGGCCAACACTCACCAACTTTTGCTGATGGATATCCTATCGCAGTGCCATGATATGGCCAGCAAGATCCCTTGGAGCGAAGGTGTTGGGTTCCGGGCCATGAAGCTTTCCTGCTTATCCTTGTTATCTCGAATGCGGAATCAAACAGCTGCGGCCGTGATTGAGCAGACCTATAGGGACGCCACAAATATGACCGAATCGTTTGGGGCCTTTGCTCTCTTAATGGATGCCGAGCCGTCTCAAGCAAGGGACGAGTGGGAGAGTCATTTTTTTCAAAAATGGCAGCATGAGTACTTAGTGATCAACAAGTGGTTCCAAGCCATTGCTTCCTCAAGGTCACCTGACGCCTATTCGCGTTTCAAGGCACTCTGCCTTCATCCTGCCTTTTCTTTGCAAAATCCCAACCGCTGCCGGGCCTTGATCGGTGGTTTTGTCCGAGGCAATCTGGTGCACTATCATGGTCACAATGGAGAGCCCTATCAATCCGTTTTGCAGCTCATTCGCGAGATTGACGGCTTTAACCCACAATTGGCGGCGGCGCTTGCCAAAGCCTCCACTTCGGACTTAGTCGCGCTGACGAGTGCCACAAGAAAAGACCTTAGGCAGACTCTATCCCGGGTTATGGACGGTGGAGCAAATCCTGTTTCCAAAGACCTGGCGGAGATCGTTCAAAGGACGCAGGAATTCTTTGCCACCCTGGATGGGCTCAAATCGTAGATGGATTACACCAAGGCTTGGTTATTTCCGTAATTTATATGTTTCTGCATGATCTTTGGCTCTCTTTTCTGCCACCAGGCTGATAAGGATCGCGGCATCTATCTCTGATGCTAAGTAGGCACTTCCACTGAATCCTCACGGCTCCGTTGCTTAGACTCCAAATGTCCCTTAGTCGCTATACCTCAATTCTTACGATTTTTGTCCGAAGTTAAAGGGTACAGAAAGACTTTCCTTATAGAGGTGCTCAAATGGTGCAAACGATTTGGATATGGCTCGCTATTGTTGCTGTTAGTTGTACAGAGAAAAAGGCGGGTGACACCAGTCGGTCGGTGCCAGCTGGGGCAACAGTAGAAAACTTATCCTTGTCGGGCAGCTTATCCATTAGTGAGGAACTGGCTGGTGCTGAGATCGGGGCCGCGGAATTAAGCGATCGCCTGGTGCAGATCGTCGATGAAAGTGGGGAAGTGATCGCAGAGGGCAAAACGGTTGAGAACGGCAATTTTACCTTGGCCATCGGCACCGAGTCCTCGCTTAAGCTCACAGGTACTGGCCAAGCTTCCCAGATTGTAAAAATTCAGAGCCTTTTTCAGGTTAGTGCCGGAGAACAAGATGCGGTGGGATTGAAACAACAATTAATCCTTGATCCCCAATCCGCCCTGCCCAGTGCAGCAGGGGGGCATGAGTTAAATATCGGGACGCATACCGTAAAAAAAGTAGGTGCCATCGCTGGCCAATTGACTTTGGAAACCAACGAATCACCGGTGGGGATCGATGTCTATATCCCGGGGACCGGGCCAGTAGTAAAGACGGACGCAGAGGGAAAATTCTTACTGGGTTTTTTACCCCAGGGATCATTTACCGTGCGCTCAGAGCGCGATGGATTTAATTCGTTGCAGTGGGATGGGGTGCTGGTTCAACAAAAGGAAACCACTCACTTAGAATCGACCGTGATGCAAATTGCGAAGGGTCCCAAAATTGTCGAGTTCGCTCTCACAGCCTTATCGGAACAGACTGGGGTAGCCGTTTTTGAGGTGCAGACGTTAAGGGCAGCCAAGTATCGGGTCAGCATGCTGCAGGACTTTAGCGATGCTGAGTTTAGACCTATTGATACCAAGCAGGAATCCTTTGATTTGAAACTGACGATTCCCGTCGGAGTCCGCGTGCTCAATATCTATCTCGAGGCGGCAGATAACGACGGCTTGTCCGCAAACACGTCGCTGGTTATCGATCGTGAGGCGCCTCTTTTGGGAAAACTTTCCATTAGCGGCAATGCCACCGTCGTGAATTCCTTGAGCGTTCCCTTGATTCCTAGTGTGCAAAACGCCACCCAGATGCGCTTTGCAGAAACCCAAGAGGGATTAGGTACGGCAACCTATGCTGCCTTTGCTAGCAGCGCCAGCTACACTCTGCAAAGCGGCACGGATGGGGTGAGAACTATCTATGCGGAATACGCCGACGATGCGGGTAATACCACGGGCTCGGGTGGCGAAATCAACGTCTCTTTTATCTTGGATACCACGCCGCCAGATCATGAGCGTATCACGCTTTTGACTCCAGCTTCTCCAACGGGCGCCTTTAATACACCACTTGCATGGCAGAGCACCTTTGATGAAGCCGTAAGCTACGAAATCGAGGTGCATGAAGAAAGTGACTACAGCACGGCAGCGGTTCGCACCATGAGCACCGATCACACCTTGATCAATGTGAATCCTTCCTTGGAAGACTTGGATAAGTATTACTGGCGAGTGCGAGCCTTTGATGCCGCCGAAAACGCCAGTGAATGGGTGGCATCCGGGGAAAGCAAGAGTTTTGAACTCAGGATCTTGGCGGAATCCTATCAGGCGAGAAAAGAGATCTTTGGCGAGACTGGTTCAGATGGTTTCTTGGGACAGAATATGCTGTTGCTACCAGATTTAAATAACGATCAAGTTCAAGAGGTAGCGCTAAGCTTGATGAGCACAGAGTTAAATAATTGTCCACGCTGTGGTGCGGTAAGAATCGTTAATGGCGCAACAGGGACGACCATAAGTACCCTCAGTGAAGGATTAAAAGACTATGAGCAGTACGGCCGGGCTCTGGCCTTGTGTGATTTGAATAATGACGGCGACGATGAACTTATTGTTTCCGCACCAAATAAGGCTATTAAACTTGGCGACTATAATTATCTCAATGTGGGTGGCTATTATGTTTATGACCTGCAAAGTCAGACCCTAATCGCTTCTTCCCAGGTCGATTTGGGTAGCGCCAACCCTGCACCGGGGTATTGGTGCCAAAATGAAAATCAGAATAGTTTTCGCTGTGGCGACGTGCAACCCCCAGAGCCCTTAGACGGCATGATGATGGGTGCAGGCGGTGCTGGGAATATGAATGTTCGATTATTTGCATCCGCCATCAGTTGTATGCGAAAAACCGGAGCGGACCATTTGCTGGTAGCGGATTCACGGTACCGGGATATGGGTGTGGAAGAGGGTCAAGTCTTGGAAGTCGCATTAAGCGCAGGAAGCCTTGTCACCATGGAAACCATTGCTAACCCGACGGCTATGGGCGGCATGACT
>JBIKVD010000406.1:0-3658 GCA_044357055.1 Oligoflexales bacterium
AATTCCCGAAGTATCCTCTCCCAGTGGAGACATCAACGTAAAGAAGGGGCTATCATTATCTGCTATTTTCACAGAGAGATTAGGGTTATTTGCTCCATCTTTCGTTATTAACGACGCTGGCGCTTGCGAATCGAGAACAATAAACTGTCGTTGTAGCTGGCTCTCTCTAAGCTTGTTATCGCGAAGGATCACGCAAATCTCGATAGCGCCATCACTCAACGATTCTGGCAGATGAATCTGATAGGGATTCGACCCCTGCCCCTGCCAAGACCCAAAATCACAAGTTCCCGCGCTTGCGCGTAATCCAGTGGATGCCGGTTGAGTCATGCCAAATTTTATTTCGTCATAAAAGGAGTGATCGGTGAGTACGGTGACGTCTAGATGACGTTTATTGGTAAAACCTGAGCCACTTTCGATTTTAATTTCTGGCAGAATTTCCGCAATGCCTTCAAAGCCCATATTTTTACGTGTTTGGGTGATAGTAGCGCTACTACAGCTAGCGACTGCCGCTATAAATAATACAAATACTGGACCCCGCATACTTCCCCCCAAAGCAGAATAAACTCTTAGAGACCATGTTCGGCGGCTTTTCACATAAATTGAGTTATTTAAAAGAAGCCTCAGATTACGAGGACTTGAGGGGCATGTTATCTGCTCGACTTAATCGACGCTGATGTTTTGTTTTTACTTTACAACATCGTCACAGGGATGTGTTTTTCTTTTTGTAACGAGTATTTAGCTCGCAAAACGAGCGCGCGGCGGGCAGCCACATGAGGAGTCGCAACTCATCTGTTCAAGTTCCAGATTTTCACAAAAACCACTTCTTGAACGCCCAGAAAAGGTCAGAGCCTCAAGACCCCGATTAAAGTGCCGATTAGCGCTAAGTGCCTCGATTCGAGGGAGAATTATATGCGCCTAAGACTACTGCAGGTCATCGCGACTTTTGTCGTGCTCAACTCCGTATTGTTAGCCTGGTTCCTATTTGGGCAGGTTCCCTCAAAGGAAGCCCCGATGACACCAGATCGGTTTGCGGCAAAAAAGCTTGCTGAAGTTAAATCATCTGACTCGCAAATTCGCGTTGGCGAGTGGGGCGAGCTTGAATTGGTTCCTTTGGCGATCGCACCTCCCACTGAATTCGCCGTTGACTTAGAGCAGGACGACCTATCTTGGGTCCTTCCCGATCTTACCCCCGAACAATGGCAAACTTTTGTCCAAAGTTTGCCAATGCCCGCGGAGTTGCAAAATGATCTGCTAACTTATTCATCTTTCAACACCTTGCAAAAGAAATTAATGGTGAATCCTAGTCTAGAGTTCCTCGGGAAACTCCCGCAAGATGCTCGTCGTCTGCTTTACAATCGCCTGGCTTATTATCAAGATAACTTCGCCCAACATAATGCCTATCGCTTTCCGAGCAGCTTCGAAGAGACGCTTCTGGCAAATCCCTCTCTCCCAACCGGCACGGTAGATTTTTTAAAGAAGTATCTCTATCGCGCCGGCATCTACACTTTTTTTGCTGATGTTGGAAGTTTAAGAGCACAGTTTCCTGCACCACAAGACCGCTCCCTAATATTGAAAGTCTTGGCTTCCCAAGAAACGTTTTTGGTCAAATTAAAGATTGATCACGATAGTCAAATCTCAAGCCTCACCAATTATTGGGGCAAGGGTGGTCGCGCAAAAGATATTGGGCCAATCATGGAATCTTTACGGTCAACCCATTCGTCCCAAACGATCGATATTGTCCACCTGCTCCCTGGCTTTGCCCGGCGCCGATTGTACACCTATCCTAAACCTGACGAGACCTCCTCTACCGGTAGAAGAGATTGCCATTGGACGGCCTTTAACTTCTTTTTGGATACACCCGATGACAAGTACTCTGAGCCAAACGAGGTTACCGCGGCCCTTGATAAGGAGTATTATCCGATTTATGGCAATGTAGGTTTTGGTGACCTGGTTACTTTTTCTGACCCCAACGGATCCATTTTTCATTCTGCTATTATGATCGCTGACGATATTTTGTACACTAAAAACGGTGCCGGATCTCACTCACCTTGGGTATTTATGAAGATGAAAAACATGTTGGAATACTACCCACGACCGGGAAAAATCCGCGTTTCGTACTTTCGCAAAACCGGCCTCTAGCCTTTGACCTGAGAATTAACCTCCTAAAATCATAGAATCATTAACCAAGTTCGGACAATGGCGGGGATGATCACTCCCACAGTTCCAAGTCCATCGGTCCACTCCCCAAGTTTATTTCATTAGTTTTTAACAATTATTATGGTGATCTTACAAAGATTTTATGGTAAAAGCTTGTCGTTTCCTGGTCACACCATGAATACATGCTTTTAGGAGCCATCGATGACAAAGGTTTTCGGACCCTTTTTTACAAATCCTATCGCCATCGCCCTTGTGTTGGCAGGTGTGCTTTCCAGTTGTGACCTATTCGGTGATAAGGGAACGAAAAACAAAACGCCTCCCGAACTTTCCCTTTTACCTGAGGACGAAGGCTCTTTGCGAAATCCGGAGGAGCAAGAATTCAATACGCCTTGGGGTGTGCAGAAAATTGAATGTGAAGATCGCTGGCAAGAGACGCTCCTTGAAGGGGAAGCTTGTTCATTTTTGAATGAATCCAGCAAGTCTCCGCAGCTACTGCTTTCGGGGAGAATTCTCACGGCCGATGCCATTTATGAAAATGGAGAAGTCCTCGTTGACTCTAACGGCTTAATCGCCTGTGTGGGTTGCAACTGCGAACACAAAGAGGCACCCGTCTTATCTTGTCCCAATCAAATCATCAGTCCGGGACTCATCAACGCCCACGATCATCTGGGTTGGACCAACGAGGACCCCGCGCAATGGGGTGAGACCCGCTACAACCACCGACATAATTGGCGAATGGGCACGAAAACACTGCCAAAAATTTCCTCTGCCAAGAAAAAGACCGGCAGGACGGAATGGGGTGAACTGCGCCAACTGATGAGTGGCACAACGAGTATTGCTGGATCTTCCGGTGCTCCTGGATTTCTGCGAAACATCGATTCCATGGACGAGTTCATCAACGGTAAGGATTCAGAGTTGAAACTCTACCCTAGCCTCGTGAACGAAACCTTTCCCCTGGGTGACTCCAGCGGCCACTTTCAGTCCGAAACATGCCAGTTCCAGTTTCGCTTTGAAGATGAGGCTTTCAAAAGAAACGACTCTGTAGCCTTACTCCACGTTTCCGAGGGAATCGATCAATATGCCCGCAATGAGTTTCTCTGCTTGAGTGGAGCTAGGGCCGACGGCAGCAATATTATCGGCGAAAAAACGCTCCTGGTTCATGCGATCGCCTTGAATGCCACGGATGGCAAAAGAGTTCAAGAAAGCAAAGCATCGGTGGTCTGGTCACCAAGATCCAATATTTCCTTATATGGGCAAACAGCCCCCGTAAACATGTTAAAAAATCAGGGCGTTCGCATCGCCATTGGGACCGATTGGATGCCGTCCGGTTCCACAACTTTGAACCGTGAGATGGTCTGCGCCCTGGATTACAGCCAGAACCATCTTCAAGGGGCCTTTAGTCCGAGAGACATCTGGATGATGGCCACCGGCGATGCCGCTATCGCTTTGGACAAAGCTGCAACCTTGGGCCATTTAAAAAAAGGAGCGATCGCTGACATTG
>JBIKVD010000407.1:0-3651 GCA_044357055.1 Oligoflexales bacterium
TCTAAGGCCACAAACATGCGACCTCCCTTCACCAGGAATTGATCCAATCGGTACAAGGACACAGGGCTAAGGTTTTTGGGATGAATCACTAAGACGGTATCGAGGTCTTGCAGGTCGAGGTTATTCGGATCCAAGCTTTTGACGTCAAAAGTCTTACGTAGTTGTTGAATGATGGCCCAGGCTTCCCCGCCCTGAGCCGGGTTTCCATCCATAGCAAAGGAGGACAAAAGCCCTAAGACCCTCTTCTTGGGATTCATGACTTGATAGATGGCTTCACTAAGATCATATTCAAGAAATTCCTCCCGTCGGGGATCCAAATAGGGCAGAGCAGCTTCGATGGTTCCTTGCTGAAAGGCAAGGCCAAAATAGATCTCATCACCGTCCGGCAGTCGCACCGCTTGGATCCCCAGACGGCGGGCAGCTTCTTCCTCATTGCTATCAGGTTTTGGATCCACGATTTCGACGCGAATCCGGCCCCCGCTGGCCGAAGCATATTGCTGCAGGAACTCTGCCACCCTTTCGGCGTAATTCTTGACCATTAATGGCAGGGCCTTGCTCGACTTGGAGAAGAAGAACTTCAGCTCCAAATTCCCTTCAAGCTTCCCAACGAGTTCCCGTGAGCCCTCGGAAAGGGTATACAAATCTCCATCCGTCATATCAAGCCGCCAATGAAGACGGCTACCAATGACATTAAGCGATATTAAAACTACCAAAAGGATGCCAATGCCTCCGGCGGTATTCCACATTCTTTGCATGACTTTTCCTCCTTAGGAACTTAAGCGACGATTTTGTAAGAATAGGCTATTCAATGCTAGGGCCGCGGCAATAACCGAGAAGAAATAGAGCATGTCCCGGGTATCCAACAAGCCACGACTGACAGACTGAAAATGAGTAATGAACCCAAGTTGCGAGACCAAATCTACCCAGAACGCAGGTAAAAAACGCCCAAGGGTTGTAGAAAAGACGCCCCAACCCAGCATCACCATAACAAAGCACACCAGCACACCCAAAATAAAGCTAACAACTTGATTCTTGGATACCGCGGAAGTCGCGCAGCTAATCGCCAAATAGGATCCCGCTAGAAGGAAGCTTCCAAGGTATCCCGTTAACACCACGGCATGGTCCGGCTCACCCAAATAGCTAACCGTTAACCAAAGCGGGAGAGTTAGAACCAGGTTCAAAAGCACAAACCCCCATCCGGCAAAAAACTTTGCCAAGACGGCTTGTGCTATGGAAACAGGAAAGGTGAACAAAAGCTCCTCAGTACCAGATCTACGTTCTTCGGCCCAAAGACGCATCCCCACCGCCGGGATTAAAAAGAGATAGATCCATGGCAGGAACGCAAAAAAAACATCCAGGCTTGCTTGATTCGTTTCAAAGAATTGCCCGAGGAAAAACATACAACCTGTTGAAGAGAGTAGAAAGATGACCGTAAAGACATAACCTATAGGGGTACGAAAATACCCGAGAAATTCTCGTTGTAATAAAGTTAGAAACACCGTCATGATGATCCTCACAAAAATGAAAAAAGGTTTTCTTAGGCCAAGGTCACCGCGCGAAACACGTCGTCCAAACGCCCGGTATCCATGTGAATCTGCTTAATCGCCCAACTTTGTCGTGATGCGGCCGCTGCCACCTCATCAAGGATCGTCACCTGATTCTTGGGAAGAACAAGGTAAGATCCTTTTCCTTCCGGTACGACTCTCTCCACATGAGGAATCGACGACAAGATATTTACCACCTGGCTAACTTCTAAAGCTTCTGAAACTTGGAGCGAAACCGCATTAAAATAGCCGCTGCGCCTTTTTAGAACCGAGGGAGGATCATCCGCAACGACTTGACCATCGGCGATGATGATCACCCTTTCGCACATTGCCTCGACTTCTTCGAGGATATGGGTAGAAAGAATGATAGTTTTGTCCCGCCCTAACTCCTTAACGAGTTTGCGCACTTGAAATTTCTGATTTGGATCAAGTCCATCGGTAGGCTCGTCGAGAATCAGGATCTCTGGATCGTGGATGAGAGCTGCAGCCAAGCCCACACGTTGGCGAAATCCTTTCGATAAGTTTTCTATGGGTCGGTACCACACGGTTTCTAATTGGCAAAGTTCAGACATTTTATCTAAAGCGGATTTTCTGTTTCCTAACTCTCTTAGTTTCGCGACAAAATCAAGGTACTCTTCGACGGTCATCTCCCCGTAGAGGGGAGCGCTTTCCGGTAAATATCCCAGTAGACGCTTCACCTCAATTGGATGGGTGCGGATATCATAACCACCAATTTCCGCCGTTCCTGCGCTGGGTTCAAGATATCCCGTCAACATCTTCATCGTGGTTGTTTTCCCAGCTCCGTTCGGCCCTAGAAATCCCAAGACCTGGCCCTTTGGGATGGTAAATCTCACATCCTTGACGACAGTCTGCGTCCCAAAACGTCTAGTTAGACCTTTGGCTTCAATCATAAGCCAATACTCCCTCAATATAATTTGCTCAACGAGTGTTAATTCAAAACTATTCTGGGCGAAACACAACAAAATTTCAAGCATTGCTCTTGCCAAGCTTGATGTTTGCCAGGATGATGGCCAGGAATCATTTTGATTAGCTGCGCGAGTTGAACGTCGAACCTTTAGACATCGGTTGTATTGAGGATTGTGATCATGCCAAAAAAAATAGCCCTATGCACTGGCGGGGGAGACTGCGCAGGCGTCAATTCTGCGTTGGCAAGTGCAGCTCGTTATATCCGCGAGTCGTATCATGCCCAAGTCCATTGGATTCATGGTGGATATGAGGGGCTTATTCAAGACCCACCGGCCGTGAGTGCGTCCTTATCTGTTCCTATGAGCGAAATGTTTTTTAAGGGTGGCACAACCCTGGGGACCGCGAATCACGGTTCCCCTTTCAAAGACCCCGCTCGCAGCAAGCAAGTGTTAAGCAAAATGCTAAGCAGTCTTGAGCATGCAGGCATCGATACCATCATATGTATTGGAGGGGACGGAACGCACGGCATGAGTCGTGTTCTTGCCGAAGCAGGAATCCGTATTATCGGCCTCGTAAAGACCATAGACAATGATATGCCTGGGTGTGACCAGACTATCGGCTTCAGCACCGCCGTGGAAAATACCAGCCGCGCCTTAGAAACCCTACGGACGACGGCTCAAAGTCTTCAGCGACTCTTCTTCGTGGAAACCATGGGGCGTCACAGCGGATTTCTCGCGCTCCACGCTGGCATTGCGGCGGATTGTGAATTGATTATCTTGCCGGAATTGCCTTACGACGTGGAACGAATCGCCCAGCGTCTTAAGGAATTACCCCTGAATTTAGGAGCCGTGATTGTGGTCTCAGAGGGAGCCTTTCCCAAAGGCGGTTCACCTTTTTATCTTACCAATGCGAGTGGCAAAAAAGTCTTGGGAGGAGGAGCAGCAGCCATCGCGAAAGAGCTGCATCAAAATTACGGTTTTCAGACCCGGGATTTCTCGATTGGTTATCTTTCCCGGGGTGGGCATCCCAATGCCGAAGATCGTGTATTAGCGACGCGCTGGGCTTATGCTGCGGTGGAAGAAGCCCTCTCGCAAAAATCATCAGGTAAAAGTGGGGTGGTCTGCTATCAGAAAGGACAGTTTTCGTTTGTCTCTTTCGCTGATATTCCGGCAAATACCCA
>JBIKVD010000101.1:0-12245 GCA_044357055.1 Oligoflexales bacterium
GGTTAGATACGGTAGAGATGATGGGGGAGAGCTTCCTTGAGCATGTCTTTTAGACGGTAGATAAGTCCTGCTTGAGGGAAAGCTCTCTGCGTGTAGGCAAAAGGAAACCATAGTCGGTCTCTCTGACCAAAGCCAGAGTGGATGTCTAGCGAGAGGGTAAAAATGCTTTGACCAATAATATCGCGGGTCAGCTGCATCAGGCTTTGGGCCTCGATACCGCAAGGTTCACCTGCCTTTCCGCGGTACCATGGCAAGAATCTGCTTAAACGGTGCCCTGCATAAAGTTGATACCAACGAATTTGCTGACCCTCTAAGGCGGCATTGCGCATCATGTCGATACCGTCGCCCGTTGCCCGGGTATGACGCAGGATGCCGACGGGGTTAGCGAAGGGATAGAAGACAATTCTTATCCGGCGCAGAATGGTTTGTAGGCCATGGTCCCATGATCCTAAGGCCGCCAAAGTCTGCATGATCGTTAAGAGGATTTCCACCCCGATCTTTTCCAATCCATGCACACCGGATACTAAAAGAAGACAGGGATCCCGGGGATCCTGGGAGCCCATTTCCACGAGAGGTAAGGGAAACAGTTTGTCCCGGTAGAGGATTTGATCAAGAACTCGATGGCGTAGAAGATCGGGGTAGCGGTTGAGTAAAAAACTTAATTTGGCTTGCAAAGCTTGATAGTGAATGGCGGACAAGAAATCTCCTGTTAGAGCAAAATCTCAGCTGCCAAAAGCTTTGATAAAAGCTGGATTAAGCTCCTGGGTGTCAAGCAAGGTAAAGAAGTCAAAACATTGAAAGTATTCATCCCACGCTGGAATCAAGGCAACCTTCGCACCTGCTTTCAGATACATACCTAGGAGACTAGGTATCAGTTGCTGCGGCTCTTGCGTCTGCTCTGTATCTTGGCAAGTTACGGCTTCTTGGTCAAAATAATATTGCGGGCGGGGATAGACATCGCGATCGGTCAAGACATCGCCTTGGCGGATAAAATGCCTCTGAATCGAGCCCAATTGGCCAACACTCAATCCCGTAATGCTGCTGCATCCAAAAAGGTAGCGAGCCCCCGTACCAACGATATACTGATAGATGCCTTTCCAAAGCAAATGAATGACAGCACCATTTCTTGAGTCTTTATGAACGCAAGCGCGACTTAGTTCCAGTTTTGTTCCTTCCGTCTCTGTGACGCCATCGATATAGAATTCCTCATTACCGTAGAAGTCATCGGTGTAATCGGAGCAAAGAATGCGGTAGGTTCCGACAATCTTGCCTGATCTCTTATCCAAGATCACGAGTATGTCAGCGAGTTTGTCAAATTCGTCCGTGTCTAGGCCAAACTGATATTCGATACCTCGGTATTCGCAGTGGAAAACTTCGTATCGAAGCTGCATTGCTTCTCGTATCTCCCTCTCGGACTCAGCTACTTTAAGGAGATATCGACTATTTTCCGCAAAAATTTCGACTTTAGCCGGACGAAATTTGGGACTATCGGTACTGCGAAGCGGATCCATCGCCCGATTCTCGACCTGCAGGCCCACACCTTGGTTTGCGGTGATTTCCATCAGATTCTCCTCTTATGGATTGGTTTGTCCCTATCCTAGAGATCAATGGTTAAGGCTTGATGAGCGCTGTGTTAGAATGTCGTTAGCGTCTTTCAGGCCGGCAGGGGGGAAGTCATCAAGGTGATTCAAGTCATAAAGTTCGAGATATGGCTCTTAGAAGACGACGGGGGAATCGTAGACCTCTGGCATCAGTCGCTGCCACCTGGCTTCACTTTGCAGGTCTATGGTCGTGTTACGGAGCTGAAGTCAGCTTTGGCCCGCAGGCAGGCAGAGGGCATAGGCCTCCCGGCCTGGCTCGTCTTTGACAGGTTTATGGGTGATGGCGACGATACCGTTGGGGAAGCCTATGGTAAACGAATTAGAGAGCAGTTTGCTTATGATGGGAAGATTCTGCTTTCCTCAGATTTACCCGCACCGAAGCAAGACCTAGTGGACGCAGGATTTGATGGGCAAATCAAGAAGTCCATCCTTAATAGTGGGAACTTAGCAAAAATCCTCCGGCCAACCTAAGGCCACCTTTCTAAATAGGTCCTTTTATCAGAATCTCGCTAGGCCCCAGACGTGGGGTGTCGGTTGCTCCCACGATTTCACCAATAATACTAGCTGGATAACCAGCACATGTGAGCGCCTTTTGACAAGCCTGAGCTTCGATTTTCGGTAGGATAAGGCACAGAGGCCCAGCCGTTTGCGGATCGAATAAAACAGCCTCCCTATCCTGTATTCCACCGCTCATGACGATCCGCTGGTGAAACGCGGCAAAGTTATCCGGGTAGGCCGAGCTGCGGCAGATGCTCAGGAGCTGGTCAATGCCCTGGTACAGTGACAGATGCGATAGATTCAGGCGGGCCACCAGGCTGGGTGTCAATAAGTCAGAGAGATGCCCGAGCATGCCAAAGCCACTAATGTCGGTGGCGGCGTGGACAGAAAAACTCTTGAGAATGTCAGCGGCCAGATGATGACTCTGGGGAAGCTCTGACATAAATGCCTTGGTCGCGCTTGCTGCGATGAGTCCAAGGCGATGTGCCACCAAGAAAACGCCACTGCCAAGCCTTTTTGTGAGGATAATGCTGTCGCCCATTTGCGCGCCCTGCTTGGACCACAATGGAACTTGGCTCTCCCCTTGCACGACGAATCCCAGCAGAGCCTGATAGGTAAGGGCTGTATGTCCACCGATGAGCTCTATCCCCAGGGGCAGAATAGCCTCTTTTGTTGCTGTAAGGAGGCGATGCAAACGTCTCTGATTGATCTTTGATGTCGCAGCGGGAAGACCGGCTATCATTTGCAAAAATTGCGGTTTCGCGCCACTGACATAAAGATCGTTCAGAGCATGCTGTAAGGTGACGCGCGTAACCCAGGCATCATCAGCGAAGGGAAACATGGGGAAGAAATCCACGCTCTGCAATAAGGAGCTTCCGCCGATAGCGATGCGCGAAAAGTCCTCACCGATGCCTGCTGAAGCTCGGTTTAAGGATTTCAGCCCACCAGCGAGTGCAAGGGCGCCGACTTTTGCAGCACACCCAAAGCACTGCATAGGCGCCGACTCATTACCACTGGAAATCTTTGTCCGAGTGTCATGGGGGTTGCCGTTGACCATTTCCATAAATCTTCGATCGATCTTGTCTTTCCAACGCCATAGCCAGGCACCACCGAGGCCTATGGGACCCCAATTTAAAATCGCCCGTTCTCGCCCACCCAACATGAGAGAGAGGTATCGAGCTTGGGGACGAAAAGCCTTGAGCGGACGATCGTCCATGAAACGGCAAATATTTTCATGTAGAACTGGGGCTTGCCGGACTGCATACACTCCGGCCTTTGGGAAGGGACAATCTCCCAAACTACCGAGATCCCCCGTTACGAAAATATGCTCGTGATCAACAGATTGTAATGTGGGTCTTATCTTTAGGAAGCCCTCTTGGTTCTGCGATAGCCCGAAATAAGAGGTTTCAGGATGAGGGCGCGGGGGCGTGGCATTGATGCAATGATCATAGAGTGCCAAAACTTCCGGCTTGGCTTCTTGCCTCAGGCGTATCGTCACAGCCAATTTTTTTAAGGTTCTTAACATCTGGCTGCGAGCCAGCCATGACAAGCTTGGCAGGATTCTCGAGCTGCGTTGAATCAATGTCACTTCAACTCGTCCAGCGTAACGGAGTTTCAATGCCACGGCACATTCACATCCGGCGGGACCTGCACCAATGATAGCGATTTTTCTGCTGGGAGAGTGTAAAGAGGCTGTTAGGAGGACATCGAGATTTCTTATAAATTCCAAAAAGGAATCGATGGGTTTGATTCCTATGAGTGTATAGCTTTCGAGTTGCCCGCCTGCCACTTGCACGGATCCTTGCACGGATCGTTGCACGGATCGTTGCACGGATCCTTGCAATGCAGTGGGCCTCGACCCGGTATCAAGGGCAAGAATATCAAAGAAGAGCTCTTCGCCACTTTCCAAGGTGACGGATTTATTCTGATGATCAATGGTCGCTACTTTCCCCCTGATAAAGGAGACTCCGACTTGATGACATAACCTAGATAAATCAATGTGAATTTCTTCGCGCGAATAGATTCCGCTCAGATGCCCGGGGAGCATACCAGAGTAAGGACTCTCGATTTGATCCGATATCAAGGTGCAGCGCAGGCCTTTTATGGGTTCTGACAGCAATCTCTTAATAAACAGAACATGGGTATGTCCGCCACCAACCAATAGAATTTCATGGGTTAGGAAATCAGTTGCTGGTGACATGGTTTGATTCGCAATAGAATTTGCAAGCATAGATTTTAGTGATCCATTTTTGAACAGCATGGTGACACGATTGCGCGAATGCAAGGGACCCGTTTGGCGCTAAGTATAGAGTAATTTGCCTCAGGCCGCAACGATTTCAAAGGCTTCGTTAGAGAGCCTATTAAGTTCTTCGGAGGAAGCGGTGCGGAAGTCGCCAATTTTTTCGAGAAACAGAGCGGGCTTTAAGAAGTCTTCAGAAGCTAGCTTGGACGAAGACGTAAACCAGTTCTCCGCATGATTGAAGCGTCTTGCCCGCAAATAAGCTAGACCCAAGTTAAACTGTAAACGTGCTAGCACATGGTCATCTTGAATGAAACTCATGGCCGCGATGTACTGTTCTATACCGCGATCAAATTCCTTGTTACGTACATAAGTGATACCAATAACATTTAGGATACTCGAAAATTTCATCGCTAAAGGTTGCGCTTGGTTGTATTTTCCGAGGTGCTCTTCCATGTTATTGGAGATGGTCAATCCAGCAGCGGCAATGCTGCTTTCAACGTCGATTGCGAGAACCTTTTTAAAATAGTCCCTAGCTTGCTTTGGTTGCTGCAGAGTAAGCCCCGCTTCGCCCATTAAGCACAGGCGGTCCACATTATGAGGGGACATAAAATTCGCTTTTTGCAGCAAGCGAAGTGCTTTCGCAGGCTGGTTAAGATGGTGATAGACCTTACCCAGATTGCTAATAATAGCGATATTTTGGGGAGCGTGTTTTAAAGCATGGATAAGAATTTTTTCCGCATGGACATAAAGTCGCTTTTTAAGCAAGTATTCTGCGGCAATGTTTAAAACCTTTGCGTTGTTTTGAAAACGTTTCTGAATCTCTTTCAATAGGATCCCGGTGTCGACCTGGCTCATGATCATGGGATCCAGGGTGTCACGGACAAATTCGTGGACCTCGTCATAGATCGCGTTAAAATCTCCAAGGTTACCAACAATCTGATCAAAGACCTCTTGCTGAAAAGGTTTTTCAAGATACCGAGTGAGTGGGTGCTCTTCGAGGATACGGAAGTCCTCTCGATCTGCGAACCCACACAAAATGACAACTAGAGATTTATTGAGGTGTTTCGACGCTCGGATTCTATTGTAGATACATAATCCACTTAATCCGCGTAGGCGCCAGTCCATGATGATTAAGTCATAGGATTGTGCCTTCATTTTTTCCCAAGAATTCTCGCCATTGCTGGCCTTTTCAACTTTGTTAACGCCAAAATCTCGCAGATACTTTGAGACAATATTGGCTAGAGATTCGTCTGGCTCGACCACAAGCGCGGACTGGATGGCAATTTTTTTGCTAATCCCTTCCGAGCCATAGTGAAACTCGGTCTGACTCACATTTTTTGTCGGCTTGCGGTAGTCAATATCTTGCGCCGAGAATGAACTAGGTGTTGGTTCGCTCTCATAGTTCATTTGACTATTCTGCAGATGTTTGGACTCGTAAGCGAGGGATTGCTCGCTCGATTCAGCTTGAGTTTTCGGCTCAGTTTGTTCGTCAACATTTCTTTTTTCACCTAGGCTAGCAGGAAGTTCTTCAAGCTCCTGCCCCGTCTTCTCAGGGTTTGCTCCTGCCCCCTTTTCATCCTGAATGGTCCTCTCTTCCGAAGCGACACCAGTGGCAGCCTTTGGTGCCGAAGCAGCGGAAGCTTCAAAGCGTATATCTTCTCCTGCAGAAAGGTGTCCCTGTCGCGTTTGCGTTAGGGAAAAATCTTGACCATTGTAGGCTTTGTTTCCTTGATGGGAAATATCGGTACCGAGCAATTTCGCCGCTTCAAAGATACTCTCTTCAGAGGAAGCGTGCTCGGTCTCATGGTCCAACACAAAGAGTCTCTTTTGCTTTAGAAGCTCATCGCCGAAATTATCTTGGGCACTCTTGCAGGCCCTGGTCACAACATTAATGAGAATTTCCGCGGTAAAGGGTTTCACAAGGAAATGAGTGTTTGGATATTGAGCGGCCCCGGTCAAGTCTTCTTTGGTTACAAATCCTGAAATTAAGACAAGTGGGGTGTACATGGTTTTTTCACAGCTGCGAAAAAAATCTAGTAACTCTGAACCAGGTGGCTTCTTGTTTTTCCAATCAAGAATAATGAGATCATAGGCAGCTTTTTCCACCATATCCGCAACTTGGGTTGCATCAGCAAGGCAATCAATTTTTTGCACCTTAATATCATTCAAATAGCCCTTCATATTCCGCTGCATGAATTCATCGCTGTCAACGATGAGCACGGATGCTGGGGCGTAAGCATTTTTGATCGGAGCTTTCTTGTTTGCCCCATTCTTTGGTTTCTTTTGCGACATTCCTGGGCTCCTTAGCAACCAGGGGGTGTATCGGTGCCCCAGCGGTTTCGCTGAAAGGAATCTCACAAGGAAGGACCTTTGAAGGTCTTAAATGATCGTTTAAAGACAATAAGATTAAATAGTTATATTATCTCTGCTTGCAGGGCACCTGGCCCGAATAAGCGCCTAGACAGCTGAAAGGCATGGGTGCATAAGAGATTGGGGGCGGTCAAAACCCGGCGTCAACGTCGAAAGCTCCTGCGCTGTAATAGCGGCTCCATGGAAGTGATCCTAAATAGCGTTCGTATGCTGGCTTTCCTTCAGCGAAGCACAATAAGATCAAGAAAGGATCAACCCTGCTCCCATGACTGGGTTTGGGCGCCGTGATGCGATTGGGAACCATACAGGAGTTTCGCAGCCCAGCTAAGAATCTTTCTGATGCGCCTGGAGACCCCAAATGGGATGGGGTGTGGGGATCTGCGAAGGCTGCAGAACGATTATCATGAAGGCTCGCTTCCAGATGCAGGTGAGCCACAATTCCAGCTGCGGCTGCATTGCCGCTCTTACCGGAAAAACCCAAACGGTCTCCCATCCGAATAGACTCAGCCCTTTCTTTTGGTGTTGAACCTAGGTCGTGCTTGGGGCCGTTCAACACAGCTTCTTGCAAGTGGCCAAAAAGCCAAGAGATGTAGAAGTTTTGATCCTCTTGGCCTAATCGAGTCGAACAAACCAACTTTACAAAAAGTCCATAAATAGCATCATGACCTTGAAAGGCAAAGCCATCGCATGGAGCGAGAATTTCGGTGCCGACTGGCATCGCAAAATCGATTCCGCCGTGAAAGCCGTGTGATCTCGGCGCGGCGAAAGTCCCTTGCCCAAAGGAATCCTGTCGAATACCAAAATCCGCATGGCTTGGATAACTGCCGCTTCTGATCCCAACTCGCTTTAACTGTGCCGCAGCAGGAAGCTCTAGCATGACGAGGCTAAGGAGCATGCCAGCAAAATAAACTCGGCCCCAGCATTTCAGATTCCTATCGGTATTCATCGAAAGCCCCGCAAAGTTTAGATCCATCCAGGGATCTTGCTACATTGAGGAGGATAGGCAAAAAGGAGCCAGCAGTCATAAGAGAATGTGTCCACAGTGGCTCGAACAAAATTCCCCATCGTCGTTCGTTTAAGTGCGGATTTTTTCCATATTGCCAAAGCGAAAATCGTGGGCATAGCTCAATTATTAGGCAAATTGTGCCGATAATTTGAACAGCATGGGAAGGGGATGAGTTATGAAAGAAATCAGGACAGCGCCTCGAAGTTATCCTGGACGCGGCAAAAGTTTGGGAGCGGAGAGGCTAGAGGGACATTCTCTAGCTCCTGACGAAGACCCTATTGACGCACTTAACCGGTGGGCCGTTCATTTAGGAGAAACTCTAGAAAATTCTTGCTCACCTAACACGGCTGAGGGGTCAGGGCTTACAGTGGCGCGAGAGCGCCTAGCTCAGGCTAGGGAAAAATTACGAAAATTGCGGGAACATGTAGAAATTGATACCGAACAGCTCAAGTTACCCCCGGAATTCGCCTTAGTAAGCCTTCGCTGCAAACCGAGTATGCGAGCGCTATTAAAGTCTTTGAGGGCTCGTAGACGCATGCTGCAGGAGCTGGCTAGCGTTGCGCACCGAATTCTAGCTATCCAAAACAAGGTCCTGTCCCACCGCCATAATTCTCTCTACGCCTACTTTTATAGGCAGCTCGTTCGTCGGTCCATGACAGATGTGGAGCAAAAATTCAAATCGTTAAAGGTTGATGATAGGAATGGGCGAAAAATCTTGGCTGCTATTTTTGGTCTGCAGATCGAAGCAGAAGATCTGCAGGTGAATCAAGTTTTGCTTAAAGCGTTGGAAGACCTGCATGGGTCTAAACGGCAAGCAGAAAAGGCTAAACAGGAGCTGACCAGAGGAGAAACACGCTTAACTAAAATGCAGAATTGGCTGAAGGAGCAGGAATTTGAGTTGGCAAAGGCAACAGCCTTTGACTTCCCCTTCGAAATCGACAAATGGCCGCGAAATTTACGCACTCAACTTGGCGAGGTCGTCAAAGAAGGGAAACAGGCACTACAGACTTATCACGTCGCACAGAAATTTCAAAACATTAGTAAAAAACGCAGAACTGGACCGGTCCTTTCAAGATTGATAAGCGAGGAGAAACCATGACTGTTGATGAATTCCAGACCCAACTTGCCGTCATAGAATCAGAAATTCAACGACTGCAGGAAGATTGGGAAGCTGACGGCAGCCAATGGCGTCAAGCCATGCTGATGGAAAATGAAAGGGTCACTCTAGCCGAGCAAAAACTTGTCACGGCATTGAACCTGCTCCAGGCTCCCATGGAGTCCTATCGTAAAAAGAGTAGCCAGGGAGTCGAGCTGTTCCTATTTTGCTCCAAAAGACTTGCTACAAGACTACAATACTTTTCAGAAACGGCCTCGCAAACCTTCGCTAAATACACTTGGCTCAATCTTCTAAAGATCCATCATCTTAAAATCAGGCAAGGTCTAGGGGAGGGTCGTTTGGCGGAAGAACATTTAATCTCTATCATGAATCAAAAAAGGATCGAGGACGAAAATCGAGCCTCCATTCTTAGAGAGATGCAAACAATCAGAAGCAAGATTACCTTGGTGCAGCAGAAATACCTAGCTATGCAGATTACCAAGGAGAACCATCGAGCTTATAATAGTCTGCAAATATCTTTTACCTTTGGGGGAATGGAAGCGATGCAGCATCCCTTAATGAAGTCTTTCGACAGATTTCTAAAAGGGCTTCTTATGCCCGTGGTGTATCCCATGGAGTTTCAGCAACTACGTCATGCTTTGAATTCTTATGTCAAACTCTCGCGCGCGTATTTGGATGCCTGCCGCGACGAGGCAATTACAAATCATCGTGAGGTTGAGATCTCCTGGTCTAAACTCCGAGATCTTTCTGCTGATCGATCTGTCAACGGGAGTCGATTGCGAGAACAATTGGAGAAGTCAAAACTAAATTTCCATGCGCGACAGGGCAAATTGGTGAACCTACCCCTCGAATTATCGCAAAAGGTTCTGAGAGGAAAAAAGATGCCGTTGCCGATTCCCACCTCGGAGCAGCAAGTAACGAAAGAGGATTTATATGGCCAGTTTTTATAACAAGATCATTAAGGAAGCCACCAAAGTCACAGTGGTTTGCCTTCTTTTGGTCGATTGCGGCACGGAAGCTGATTTCGCAGCGCAACAGCCAAGTCAAGGGGCAGCTACCGAAGCGCCTTCTCAGCCAGAAGTGGATCCCTTCGTGGATCAGATCGATGAACTCGATGCGAAAGCAGTGGAAGGAAAGAAGTTGGATATTTATTTAGATCTATCTTGTCCTGCCAGTGGACCTAGCGTCGGGGATACTCTAGGTGAAGAGTTACTAAGCAGTGGTTTGGGTCACACGGAAATAGACTTAAGGGACTACGAAGAAGTTACTTTAAGCGCAGGAGGAAAGCTTTGTCAATTCGACACCGCGAAGCGTGACGTAGCCATTATTGTGGATGTGTCGGGTTCCATGTCTTCGGATCCGCTGATCAATGGCACATGTCATCGAAATGAGGCCATTAAAAAAATTATGGAAAACCTATGGTCGTCGAAGACTCACCGAGTGGCCTTACTGACATTCAATAGTCGAGCCGTTGGAAAATCCTATGATCCAGTCTCGGGCGAGGGGGGATTTTTCTCAGAGGCTTCAGAACTAGAATCACAGCTTGGTCGTTCTTTAGCTGAAGTCCTGTGTCATGCGCGCTCCGGTACCAATTACGTCGCTCCCTTTGTTTGGGCAGATGAGCTTTTTTCCCGTAAGGCAAGATCGGGTGTTGAATTGGAAATCTATTTTGTTTCTGATGGTGAACCTGAGTTGGTAGATTTCGGTGATGGCGTCTTGGTAGACTATTATGATTCACCGCAGGCTGTAAAAATTGCTGAAAACATGAAGTCAGTGGGATATGAAGTCGGGGGACAAGTAAGAACCGTGCGCATCTCGACTTTAATGATAGGCGGCGAAAACCAGATTCTACCTATTATTTCCAGCAAAATGCGAGGTGGAAATCCCTACTACTTAAATCTGGCGGATTTCTCGCAACTTGAAACACGGCTGTTGAACATGGTGACGCCTACTCTTTTAGGCTTAGAACTATCCTATCGTACCAATACCATGCAGCAATGGGCAGAACTCGATAGGGTGCTTGATCCTGATCTTAACGACTTTCAAACAAACGGGATTCCAGTCCTTCGTCAAGATGGTGATTTGAGGAGTGTCAGTGTAAAATTGCGGCAAACCTATGCTTATGGACCGGACCGTCGATTGTTTGCTTCAGTGGGAGAGGAATCGACGATGGATCGGGAAAATCAAGCAGCTAATTGGCATAAGGTTCCGGGGTCGCTGGCTATTGAGGAGATTCTTCAAGAGACAGGCGAGTATTTTGACTTTACTCCTGAGAATGCCTACAAAAGTGCCATTCACCATGAGGTGGACTTTAGGCTGGAGGCTCCGGCTAGTGCTGAGTCATCAAGAGTCGTTTTGGACAGCATTGAAGCTGGCGAATGGGTGCAGTATCCCATCGAGGTGGAGAGCTCCGGTCTGTATAATTTAATCTTAGAAATAGATAATAGGAATTTGGCACATAAGAGCGCCCTTCATTTTAGCATCAATGGGCAGATACTGGTAGGAGCCGATGGGCAAAGCTCAATCATTGTCTCGCCGAACTCTAGATCGAGTCTTGCAGAATATACGGCGTTAAGACTTTCGGATGTTAGTTTAAGTGCCGGTAAGCACCTACTCCAAGTGCACTTTGATACAGGCGGCTATGTGGTCCGGACTTTATCCATCACGAAATGAGGGCGGCCTAACGTACGGATCTTGAATTTGCCTCTAAGGCATGCCGAATTGCTGCATGCGAATCTGTAATCGTCTTCGCAGCTCCCCTTGCATAGCACCGGAATCCATAAATCGTGGCGGCTTTCCATCCACTTCGACTTGTTTGCGCCAGTAGCCAGCTTGTAGGTCTTGATTGGCCAATCCATGATTAATCTTTGCAGCGACGCTGTCAAATACCGAGAGCACCTGGCCTTGATTGTATTTTGACTTCAGTTGGTTCAGAAAGGAATTGTAGCCGTCGGTGCGACCCTTCTCCATGCAAGTGACGTCTTGTCCTACGCTAGGCGAGCGATGGTAGGGCCTTACTTGACCAAGAATGGCTTCGTTTTCTTCATTTCCATCAGGGGAATAACCGAGGATAGAGTCCCGGTCCCAGTGAAAAAAACGATAGTTTTGTTGGTTTGTTCGATAATAGAAAAAGTTCTTGGTATGGGTATCAAGATCTGCCAAAAGATAGCCTATAGCCATCCACAGGTAGTAATCATTCCGATCAAATACTTCACCACCCGAGCAATGCTGTTGGAGAATTTGTGCGGCCTCATCTGGACTACCGACCTTGCTTTTAACGCCATCATTCTTGCCGCCCTCTTGAAAGTGTCCACCATGGGCATTTGACCAAGTATCCCAGACATCCACTTGAGGAGAATAGATCCGCGCTTCATCGCCTTTGGCTGCATCCGCGAGCTCATCAATAGATTT
>JBIKVD010000438.1:0-3240 GCA_044357055.1 Oligoflexales bacterium
GCCTTGTTCCTGTGCACTCACTCCTAGGATGGGCCACGGCGAAAATCGGGCGGTATGATAGCCCATTTCGGTGAGCCAGATCGAGTTCGTATAAGCTTGCAGCGCGGTTAGATCTTTACGGAGACTTTCGATGTCTTTCATGGAACGGTAAGACTTTGGGGGTACAGAATAGGGATGCCAGCCGAGATGTGGGAGGGGCTTGTCAAAATTTTCCTGGACGAGAGCTTCCAGGTAGGAAAAACCGCCATGGATCCCCACAAACCAATCGCCGATGTAGGTCCCGATGTTTTGCGCGAAAAGTCCCCCACTCACAACAGGAGTGTCGGGATCTGCGAGCTGAATTTGTTGTTCCAAATGTTTAAAGAGCTGAAAATAATGGGCTGCGCCGTCTCCGAATTCTAGCCCTTGGTAGAAGCGTGCCAAGACATTCGGTTCGTTCCAAATCTCATAGCCGATGGCAAGATCGTTCGTTTTTTGCACGAGGGCCTGGACGTATCCGTTCATCGAAGAGGCATCCAATGGGGGAGAATACTCACTGTCCACAAAGCTTGGGTAGAGGGACGGGTTTCCGTAACCGAGGATGGGTAGCAGCTTAAGTTTGCTAGCTCGCATGGCGGCGAGAAAAGATGAATAGTGACTAAAGTCAAAAGTTCCTGGTGCCGTTTCGATTTGATGCCAATGAAAGTCCTCGCGGATGAACCCAATCCCCAGAGTTTTGGCAAGATGGAGGTCTTGAATTTGTTGCTGAGGTGTCCTGGAGAAAGCATGAACGACAAGACCTACCCTTTCTTTTAGGGTTACAGCCTGGAGAGATCCATAGCTTAGGCCGAGGCAACTCAGGACGAAGATGAAAGTCGCAGGGATCCCATGGCGCCGCTGGAGCCTATTTTGCTTCATGATTTGCCTCAGTTTTTTGGAATGCATTGAATCTATTGTAATCCAAATGCTGAGTTAGCCCAAATTTTTGGCCTCAAGTACTTTGTAGCTCAGGTGGGGATTGAGGCTTGCCCTAGAATAGAGGCTAGCGACGGCTGGGCGAACGGTGCAAGGTTTGCAAGAATGCCATATCAGAGGAAAAAATCGCGCTGGTATTGGCTTGCATCGTTTTTTTGTAGGCCTCTAAGGTCCGCTGGAATTCGTAAAAGTCGGGATCCTTTTGCATCGCGGCCGTATAGATCTCCATGGACTTGGCCTCTGCTACACCGCGGACCTCTTGACTCTTTCGATAAGCCTCGGACTGAATTTGTTTTAGCTCCAAATTGATCTTACCTTTGATTTTTGCCTCCTCACCTTTGCCGATCGATCGGATCTTCTCGGCGATCCGATTGCGCTCAGAGATCATTCTCAGATACACCTTTTCTTCAACGCTTTTTTCGTAGGAGATTCTCCTCAGCTGAACGTCGATGAGGGCGATGCCAAAAGGCTCTAATTCTTTGCTGGCACGATCGACGATGATTCTGGCGAGCTTCTCTCTTCCGTGTTGGATACGCTCGATATCTCCTGTGATCTCTTCTTCGACTTTCTTTAGGGCTTCCAGCGACTCATTTTCCGCGGCCTGGGCCTCGCTCTTTTTGCCGATGGCTTCGAAGATCTGATTGGAGTTTCGTACAGCTTCCACTAAGTTATGATTGGAGATCGTGTCCCGTGTCACACCATCGAGAATGCCGTCCAGGCGGTCACGAGCCCCCGCTTCACTTTGCACGGTTTCGGCAAATTTTCTCACTTCGGTAATGCGCCAACGAGCGGTGGCATCGACCCAAATATACTTTTTGTCTTTGGTCGGGATCTGCTCTTCATCTCCGTCCCAATTGAGGATTCTCTTGTCAAAATAGCGAACATCTTGCAAGAAGGGGACCTTGAAGTGGAGTCCAGCTTTGTCGATGGGCTCGCCTTGGATTTTACCAAATTGGGTGATCAAGGCCTGCTGTCCCTCGGGTAGGACATAGGCGCTGCTGTAAAGGACTAGAATGAAGGCCGCGGCAAAGAGCCATAAAACACTTTGACCTAGGGACCGCATGGATTGTATCATAAGGTAAACCTTTCTAAATTCAATTTGTTGCAGGCTTTGCTGCTTTTTGCCCATCATCGGCAGAGATCGTCACAGCGCCTTTACCCGCATCGAAAACGGGCAATATCCCCTTCACGGACGGATCAACAATGGTTATGCGTTCAAGCCGCTGGAAGACTTCTTCCATCGTCTCGACATAGAGGCGCCGGCGCATCAGCTCCGGCGATTTACTATAGGCCGCATAGATAGAAGAGAACCTTTTCGCATCCCCTTCAGCGCTGTTGGTAGCATCGATCGCGAAGGCCTCTGCATCGGCCAAGACCCGTTCTGCCTGGCCAGTAGCCTCAGGGATGAGACGGTTATACTCGCGTTCGGCGTTGTTGATGGTTTGTTCCTGCTCTTGTTTGGCAGCGTTCACTTCGTTGAAGGCCGGCTTAACGCTCTCTGGTGGGTTGGCTCCTTGCAGAATAATTCTTTCTACCCGAATCCCCATATCATAGACATCTAGGACTTCCTGAGTCAAGACGGTCGCCTGATCGGCGATCTCGATCCTACCCGTCGTGAGGACTTCGCCCACTAAACGATCTCCCACCACACGGCGCATAATGGACAAGCTTACATCGCGAATATTGCGCTGCACGTCCTTGGCATGAAAGAGGTATTTCCAAGGGTCGGCAATGCGGTACTGTAAAATCCATTCCACATCGGCGACGTTGAGATCGCCCGAGAGCATCAGGCTTTCGTGCATAAAAGCGCTTTTCTCGAATTGACTGCGCTGGTTGCTGGTATCAACAGTACGAAAACCAAACTCTTCCTGCAAAATGCGTTTGGATTGGACTTTGTAGACCCGCTCAATACCGAAGGGCATTTTGAAATGAAAGCCAGGGGACTCGGTGCGATGGTAGGCGCCAAATCGCGTGACCACCCCTTCCTCGCTGATATCGATGGTAAAGAATGCAGTGAGAAAGCCGAGCAGCGTAAAGAACCCCAAGGCGATATAGAGTGGCAATCTAGCCTGATTGGAGCGTGCTTTCCCGGATCCCCAACCTCCACCATTTCCACCTCCATGACCACCGCCATTTCCGCCGGAGCCTTTGCCAAAGAAATCCCGCAATTTTCTCAGGATTTCCTCAAGATCAGGCGCTCCAGATTGGTTCCCTTGGGATCCCCCGGGGACCGGGCGGATATGGGTATATCGCAGATCGTCATCAGGTACTTTTGTCACTTCGATT
>JBIKVD010000409.1:0-3647 GCA_044357055.1 Oligoflexales bacterium
GCGGTGATGCGAACCCATTTGAGGGGAATCTTTTGCATCAGTTTTTGCCCAAGGAAAATCGCCAGCGCATTGGAGATTAACATCCCAGCTGTGCTGCCAAGAGTGACATGCATGGGGTTGAATTTCGCTGCGAGCAGTGCTGTCACCAACTGGGTTTTGTCACCCATTTCGGCGATAAAAAAGGCCACCACCGTGGTAAGAAAGGCTCCAAAATGCCCCGCTGCCTTGATCTCGCCCTCTTTGTCGGGGACGAGGATCCATAGCGCGCAGGCAAAAAAACTCGCGGCAAGAATCCAGATCAGTGTCTGAGGGGGGACGTGGCTCGCTACCCAGGAGCCGAAATAGGATGCGAGGGCATGATTTAACAAGGTGGCGACAAGGACTCCCAGCAAGATCGTCCAAGGCTTTTTATACCTAGCGACAAGGATGAGTGATAAGAGTTGGGTTTTATCTCCCATTTCGCTAATCGCGACTAGGACCATAGATTGAAGGAAAGCTTCCAAGGTGACTTGTCTCCCTAAGGGTCTTGCGAAAGGGATCTTCTCACTTAATTTGGCTGATGGCAAAGCGCCATTGTTTTGGCATTTGAAATGTGTACGTGAAATACTGATTTTATCCAAACCGGCCGTCGAACAACCAAACTTGGCAGATTTTCTAGCAAACCGGGCTTTGACATTGCCTGCCCTTCTTGGGAACATAATTGATCCCGATGGACTGGTCCACGTACTCGATCGTCATGGTTTCGCTGTGAATGGTAGGCACTTGCTTACCTGGCAAGAGAAAAATTCCTTTCGGGTATTCTACCACTGCCTGATCAAGGCTTAGTGAGGCATGGACTTCGTATTGGTTAGGACCGCAACCGCATATTGAAATCGTTGATAGAGTTTCGTACCTAGGCTTTGGTGTTAGCCGAACAAGCTTGTTGTCAGCTGTTGCATGCCAACTGTGCATAGAGCTGTCGCTCTGTCCCGGAGCTTGCGCCTTGGCAAGAGCCGCCGATCCAGCACCGTCACCGTAAACCTCATTAATGATGAAATACTGTTTGCTGCCGGGTTTCGTTTCGTAAACGGTTCGGGCACCATCAAAGCCGTGAAACTGTGCGTAAAGGTCAGGTGAGTCATTTGCTTTGGACAAGTCGTCGAGATGGATCGGCACTGCTTCCGGATAGGGATCCTCTCCATCGTCTGACTTACGATTTACATTGATCAACTGAGATAGCTGGAGCGGTGATGCCTCTAGGCGATCTCTTTCAGATTCCACGACTGCCATGCGGGCTTTATGGGCAGCAGCGTCAAGATCGCAGTTTTGCTCCTCCACGTCTGAGGGGACTTCGTGGATGCAGGAACTTTCATACTCATTTTCCTCACCCTTTCCGGTGAGTTTTTTGACTTCGTGGCTGCCGCATGCCCATTGGGTTCCGGCCGCCAATGCTAACCATAAATAAATGGATTTTCTCGCCTTACGCATTTCATCCTCTGCCAAAAAAGCGTGAACTATTCTCCAACTACTAGATTCCGTTTCGGACAGTCAGCTGGAGAGGCGGAGCTAACGCTTTAGAAATCTGTATTCAGGCTTATACAAAGGCGAGTTAGTGATGACATTCCTCCAGATGCTAGCCTTAAATGAAATCGAGGGCGCACAAATGATCAAAGAATGCCTGACTGTTATGACTATCTTCTTCAGGAAAAGTACTCATCAAGAGCCCATAGGCCTCTTGGAGATGCCTGCTACTTGACTGCACCTCCGGGTGCGACGCCAAAGTTCTCGTCATGGTTTTGGCTTTAGGAAGGCCTGCTTTGTGCGCATTAAGCCAATACACGTAAAAGGATTTGTGACCCCGAACAGCCAATAGGATGTGATTTAGGATTTCTTCCTGTTGCCCGGCTTCTAGGGTTTCCAACTTGGCTAATATCTTGTCATAGCTTTTCAAAAGCTTTTCATCGTAATTTCCCTCCCCGAATTTTAGTAGAAGCGCTACTCGTAAAGTGACCAGATGATCGACAATCCCAAACAACTCCTGATAGAAATCTGCCGTTGTTTGATCCATTTTGGCGCGAGAAGCCATGAACGTGGTTTGATGATGGGGAATGGCCTCATAGGCTGCCTTAATGGAGAGTGACAGTTCGCCATTCTCAAAGAAGTCGCCAACTGTAGTCGCGATTTTTTTGCTTCTTCCACCAGCACTATCAATGGGCACATCTGGGAATGCTTGATTGATTTTCGATGATTGATTAACGTCGCTACACTTGGAGCAGCCCACAAGCACAGCGAAAATAATTACGCCTAGCCAAACTCGCATGAAGAAGCAGGCCTTTTGTAGGACTATTTTTGTTGCCACAACTCTTTCATCCTTGAAACTAGGATCCTATATTCCTCTGAAGAATCCTCTTCGAAGGTTTCTAGATAAAATTTGAAGCGATTAAGCAAATCGAGGTCATTTGGATAGAGCTTCACTAATTCTCTGTACTGTCGTCCTAAAGCGCCGACATCCGAAAGGTTCATATATAAATCAATTAGTCTCCATCGATAGCTGGTTTTTTCGGGCGATAGTTCAAGGCCTCGTTCATACAAATTTGCTGCGGCTTCAAGCCAGTAGGTCTCGAAATACAGCAAATCAGCTAGCTCAAAGTAATGCTGGGCAATCATGGGATGATCAGAAATGTTCTGCTCTATGTGCTGAATCATACTAAGCAAGTCATAGGGAAACTGTGGGATAGGAGGTACCGTGGCTCGGTCCTCATACAAAATCCAGTGTTTCCTTTCACGTTTGGATTTATCCCAGGCAAACAAGAAGGGGTGCTGGTACTTGTGAATCGGATCAGTGCCATCTTCGAAGAGATGCATGTAAGCCCAGGCTCTGGATTCATCTACAAGCCAGAAACCCTTGTGGTCCTGGCGTAAGAAGATAGGCCATACGGGGTGCCCAGGGGTGAATAAGGCAGCGGCCAGTGTCTGTTCCATAATCAGTTCGTAGGGCGCCGCTTTTTCATAGTAATTGTGAACTCTTTGTAAATAGGCTGGATTTCTCGGCATATCCAAGCGAAAAACTCTAGAACCCTCCGTTAGGATCGGCAAAAAAGGATCTCCGATGCCAAGTTGTAGTGATGACAGATAGTTATTTACAGTTTGTTCAGCACTTTTGCTAGGAGCGAAAGCCTTCTGGTCCTGCTTGCTCATTTTTCTTACTGCTTGCAGGTTTTCTATGATCGAATCAGTATATCCCGAACCAACGACACCACCGCCACCAGACAGAAACGTGCTTAAGGATTGCTGCCCGGAAAATGGTAATGCCGTTAAATTTTCGGCAACCCCTTTAATGTAGTTGTCGTAATGAATGCTCATGGTAACGATTATTTCAGTCAGAAAATCTCTTTTGTTTCCTACCAACATGAAGGTTCGCGCCGCGTCTTCAAGTCCACGACAAAGGATGTCTGGAAACATTGGTTCGAGATTGTATGATACTTCGATGCGAAATTTCGCCTCCTTCTCCAAATAGACAAATAGAATGCCTTTACCCTTATTGTCGCGCCCGATGCCAAGCCGTTGAAATTCTTTGGCGGCAAAATCGGAAATGTCCTGGAACCCTTGGGGCATCTCCTGATGCAAGACCGCAGCATAGTCAATCCCCGTGCGCCTTTTGCATCAGG
>JBIKVD010000410.1:0-3644 GCA_044357055.1 Oligoflexales bacterium
ATTTGGTCTAATATAAAGAGCGGAGCCTTTACTGCTCGGAATCCAATCTCGGTCCATTAAAATCAGCTGCTTTATGGCGTCGGAGATAAAATCCGCGTCTATTAAGGGGATTACCATCCTAGCGCAAGAAAGGTTAAAGCGTTTCAAATTCTCACGATGGCGAAAGAGATAAATGCCCTCATCTTTGCCGCGATAGGCCTTCAAACCCTCGAAAACCTCTTGTCCATAGTGCAGTACCATGGCCGCCGGATCTAATTCTAGGCTATGATAGGGGACGATCGCAGCGTCATGCCAACCTTTACCGGGACCGTATGACATTTGAAACATGTGATCCGTGAAATACTTGCCAAATCCAAGGTGTCCATCGTCCCTAGGCTGGGGCTTTCCCTTCGTTGGCGCAATCTTCTCGACTCTTAATTCCATCAGGGTCACCCGATCCTTGACTGCGACTAAATTCAGCGCGACCATAGCAATTTCTAAAATTCAAAGCAAACCCTCGGGTGGCCGGCCCTTAAATACGTCTAGTCAGTGAAACGACTTTACTTTTAAGCGTCTCAACGCCAACTTGACGCTGGCCGAAGGCGCCCCCTATCTGCTAAGGTCACAATCCACAGCAATGATTGCCCCTTGGACTTGGAGCTAGCGAAACCACCTCCAGCATACGGCCGATTCACCGAGACACGATCCCATGCTTCAGATTCAACATATTGCCAAACGTTACGGTGACCAGGTCGTCCTTGAGGATATTCAATTGACCGTACCAAACCATGCGAAGCTCGCCATCTTTGGTTTAAATGGAAGCGGCAAATCCACTCTGCTTAGGATCTTATGTGGACAGGAAACTGCGGATTCAGGCAACATTCTCAAATCTCAAAATTTAAACTTAGTCTATTTACCCCAGGAGCCTAACCCCCAACCCGAGAGAACGGTTCTGGAGGAAGTACAGGCAGGCCACGGGAAACTGACGCAAATCACCAAGGACATGGCGGGGATTGAGGAAAAACTCCACTCCGCCTCGGAGGCCGATCCCCCAGACCCCAAGCTCCTTGACCGGCTCGAACATCTTCATAGTCAGTATCAAATTCTGGGAGGCGCCAAACTTCAAGCCTCTGCTGAAAAGACCTTAACGGGTCTCGGCTTTAGCAGATCAGACTTTGAACGGAGCCCAACCGAGTTTTCTGGTGGTGATCGCATGCGCATTGAGCTCGCCAAGGTATTGATTGCCGAGGCTGACATCTTGGTGCTCGATGAGCCGACGAACCACTTGGATATCAGGGGCTATATGTTTATCGAGCGTATGCTCAAAGAATATGATGGCACCTTACTCCTTGTCACCCACGATCGCCATCTTTTGGATCATCTCCCCTCCCATATCTTGTTTCTCGAACACGGGAAATGCCGACTTTTTAAGGGCAACTTGACCGACACCGAAAATAAGCTCGCCGAAGAAGAGGAACAGGCAGCGCAACATAATGAACGACTACAGCGCAAAATAAAAGACATGGAAAGGTTGGTGGATCGCTTCCGCGCCAAGGCGAGCAAGGCCGGGCTGGTTCGCAGCAGAATGAAAATGTTGCTTAAGCTGTATGAACAAAAGTCTGATGAACCCGGTCAGGACTCAAACAGATCTCTTAGCAGCGCTGTGCTGCAGCCCTTGCCCAGCGGCCAGGTGGTGATGAAAATTCACGATCTCCAAGCGGGTTATACCAAACCCATCGTCAGTGTCCCTGACTTAAAGATCGAAAAGCAAATGCGGCTAGGCATTGTTGGCGTCAATGGAGCGGGGAAATCAACCGTACTGAAGACCATGGCCGGTCTATTGCCAGCCCTTACGGGGACCATTCAACTAGGCCATCAAGTTTCCATGAGCTATATGGAACAAGATGTCTCGCGCAGTTTTCAACCAAAACTGAGTCTATTGGAGAATTTTCTCGGCCGATGCCCAGAATACTCCGAAAAAAATGCGCGACAGCTCCTTGGAAGATTCCTTTTTTCCGGCAACGATGTTTATAAACCGACAGAAGTCCTTTCAGGCGGCGAGAAAGCTCGCCTGGCTTTGGCTTGTCTTTTTGGATCGCGGGCCAATCTCCTCTTACTGGACGAGCCCACCAACCACTTAGATCTGCAAAGCAAAGATGCCCTCTTAGCCATGTGCCTTGAGTACACGGGGACCATGGCACTCGTTAGCCACGATCGTGAGTTTATGAACCAACTCGCCACGCATATCCTCGCCATAAATGGCGAAGGAAAATCCACCCTGGTGCACGGCAGCTTTGACGAACTGGCAGCTTATGATCGTGCGACAGGTTTCCTACAGTGGACCGAAGCAACAGTGCAAACCCTCCCGCAAAAACCATCGGCAGCTCCCACAGCAAACGTCGATAGACGGACCCTCGGCAAAGATATGGCAAAACTGCAAAAAAAGCTGCAGTCGATCGAAAAGGAGGTGGCTGATTTAAATGGAAGTATAACGATCCTGGAAAGTAGAATGGCACACCCCACCTCCGCAGGAAATTTCCAGCAACTTGCTGCCGATGATAAACAAGCTCAAGAGTTGCGTTTAGAAGTCGCTGCCAAAGAAAACCTTTGGTTAGAAGTTCAGGAGCAATTAGAAGACCTCCAAGCTCTGCTTGAGACTCCCCCTTCATGAACCATCCCATTCTGGATCTTCCAAGTCCCTTTGCATGCACTTTATATGGTGGTTTCCAACTGACCGTACCACCTCTAAAAATCCTCGGTCCGGGGATCACGGGTCTTTTAGGTGCCAACGGAGCTGGTAAGAGTTCTTTTCTGCGACTCCTTGCGGCTGCTTTTCCCGATGCACCACGATCAGCTGCCTTCCCTCGCTCCTACCTAGGCCATAGTCGGGTATCTTGGATGCCAAGCCAAATGAATCCAGCCTTTGGCTTATCCGTCAAGGATATTTTGATGCTGGGACGCTTTCCACAGCACCAAGGCTACCCCAAACAAGAAGATCATCGAGCCTGCCAGAAATGGTTGGAGAAACTGGAATTGAGTGACTTGGCTGAGAAAGACTACTGCGATTTGTCAAGCGGGCAGCAGCGCAAAGTTTCCCTCGCCAGGACTCTCTGCGCCGAAGCGCCGATCCTATGTTTGGACGAGCCTTTCTCTCATTTAGATCCCCGCGCCTGCCTAGATTTCGCTGACATCTTACGGCAAGTTTCAGCTGAGGGGCACCTGATCATCTTCTCTTGTCATGACGTAAACTTAGCTCTCAATCTTTGTGATTCGCTGCTTTTTTTCCGGGCAGGGACCTTATTTAGCGGTCTCGTACCATGCCATCAAGAGGGTTATGAGCTCGATTTAGCTCTGCTTGCCAAGACCTATGAGATTCAGTATCGTTGGCTATCACAAAACGAACCAAGGATCGTGACACCGGTATGATGGCTTTCGGGGCCACGGAGCTACTCTCGCCAAATCCTAACTTAAGGGAGAAACTATCATGATCACGCTCTACCAATTCCCCTATACACAGGGATTGTCATTGAGCGCTTTTTGTCTGAAAGTGGAAGTGTTTTTAAAATTGGCGAAGATTCCCTATCAGAAAAAATCTACATCCAGTCTGAAAGCTCCGAAAAAAAAGCTGCCCTTTATCATTGACGGCGATCTCACCATCCCCGATT
>JBIKVD010000102.1:0-12213 GCA_044357055.1 Oligoflexales bacterium
GCTGCTTGGTTGAAGACTCAGCAAACGATCTAGAATGCGCCCTCGTTCGAGACTTCCATTCCGAAAATCCCGGTATGCATGCAAGTCCATAGTGCCAAGTTGAGCGTGCCATCGCTCTAAAACAGCCAACACGGAGGTCTCCGCCAACTTAAAATTTTGCCCATGGAGACGCTTTTGCAGTGTCATTCCGCGGATCGTGAGAGCAACCTGGGTCGAGGAAAAACATGGTTCCACGACTTTCCCACCAAGAACATGCGAATAGTAAAGATCCCACACGCGGTGAGTTTGGGGATTGATTGGCTTTTTGCTAGTCTTTGCGCGGTTTGCCAAAACCAGGGACTGCATAATCGCCACTTCCTCACTAGGGCAGGACTCTATACCGGGACAGACTGCCAATCGACAGCTCACACATGGAGGCTGAGTCAGCGCGACATCCAAAACCACTTCGGCTAACTCTCCAATATGTGCTAGAATTGCGACAATGCGTTCATCACCGTCTAAGCGCTTTCGCACGCCGATTTCATCATGAAGGCTAGCGAGACTGATTTTGCCATGATGTACCCGCAGGGCGACCAATGCCGAGTGCTTTGAGTGGAAATTGCCTAAATGAACACCGACGATGGACGTCACGGTCTTTGGACCTCTCAGAAATGGCATCAGTCATGAAAAGACTGATGGTGTTACTCATAGTGCTTGGCACCATCTTATCATCTCCGAGCCAAGCTGCGCCAAGGATCGAAGATTTCAACAAAGAAAGCCTCTATCAAAGATCTTACCGTGCCTTTCAAAAAGGAAACTATGATCAAGCTATCGCCTTCCTTAAGAAGCATCTGCAGACTCAACCCAAGGATGACCTCGCTTGGAACCTCCTTGCGTCTTCCTACTACCATGTAGGTCTGCCAAAACGAGCTCTTCGCTACCTCAAAAGCGTGGAAAAAAAAACCAGTCAACCCTCCTATAACCTATACTATCAGGGATTGATCTATGCCGTCCTTGGTGAACAGTCAAAGGCTGAAGCAGCCTTCACCGCCGTGCTGCCCTTTAATGACGTCTATGCCTCTTACAGCGTCTACGAGCTTGGAATACTCAATTATCGTCGCAAGAAACCACAGCTGGCCCACTATTGGTTAAGCCAATATCTGCAGAGATATCCGCAAGGGCCTTTTGGGCCAGGTGCCTATCGCCTGCTCCAATCTCTGCAAACGGGAGAATACATTAATGAGGTCGCTGGCACCACCGCACCTGACATGGATCAAGCTCTTTTCCGCTACAACTCTCTCTCACTCTTTTCTTTTCCTCATTTCTGGTTGTTTCAATTTGGCAGTGGCTATACGGAATCTTTTGGAAAAGAGCCTGCAACAGACCCCAATCAAAAGCAGATTCTGAAACCAACTCAGGGCATTGAGCAGAGTATCCACTCTACTTACGGACTAGGAATCGGCACGTTTAACCTGCAAGGAAATTTGCTGACAGCTGGCTATATTTATCGCCAGCTGTGGCATACCAATGCAGACAGGTTAGACATCTATCTAGAAGATATGATGGATTTTGAATACTTTGCCTTTCGACCAGATCTTATGGAACGTCAGCATCAATTTTTTGCTGATTTCCGCCGCAATCTGACCGAAATTTTCTACTTTGGTCTTTATGGACGCCTTGAATACGCTAGAGTCGGATCAGGAATGTTTAAAACCAGTGAAGACAGTGAGGCGCAGAAAACTCTTAAAATTTCGGACACGTCGTTACTCCTTCCCTGGATTGGTGTCGGTCTCGGTCAGGACCTTAGACTCTTGGGATACTATTATCTCTGCAAAGAGCTTAATGACGATGAACCCGCGTTCTCCAACAAAACCTACGATTTTTCGGGGGACCAGCCGATCTTTAGTTTGGGGACTTCTGTGGACTGGTCTATTCCTGCCTTGCATCTGAATTTGAATGTTGAGTATTTTCACTATGAATTTATCTTCAACGACATATTTCTTGACTATACCCGAAATGGTTTCCTCTTCAGTACTCAGTACGATATCTGGAAAAGACTCTATTTCCGCGGTCTTTTTGGCTACTATGAGGATCAGTACCTTGCAGAGACTTTGCGACAGACTTCGTGCAAGACTTCGATACAGGATCTCAATAGCACCGAAGACCCCAAAAAATGCCGCAGGACAGACGCTGGTATGATGTATGAATTAGAGGCCTATTGGAACTACACTCAGTTTCATCGATTTGGTGTTAAGTATACACATACGGAGAATAGCAATGACCTGCTAAAACAATATGAATCAGAAAAGAACTCGCTGGTTTTTTCCGTAACCATTGCTTTTCCCAGTGTGACAAGGGTGGCAAGATTTACCGAGCGATTTGCTGACGCAGCCTTTACCAAAGAGGATTATTGACATGCTTATCACGCCAACTCAAAGACAGGATCTGGATGCCGCAGCTGCCAAGAAAATTCCCATGTTCCTGTCAGCCGATGGAATGGACATCGGTTTTCAAACGGAAATTGTTCAGGTCAGAGACAGCCATTTGGTCATAGAAAACTGCGTACCACCGGAACTGATACGCAGCATTAGCACCGGCAAGCGCTTTTTCATGCAAATTAATATGATGCGCTATATGAGTGATAAAATTGACACGGATGGAAAACATATTCTTTTCCCCTTTAATGACATGACAGCCATAGAGGAAACAAGAATCCTGGAGCGCATTTCGTTTACTGCTGATGAAAAAGTCTTGTGCCAATTCATCAATCCTTACGATCATAAGACTTTGCTTCGCAAGCCCGTGATTGATCTCTCTGCCAATGGTGTCGCCATAAAAGGACAAATGGATTCACGCCTTTTCTCTCGAGGGCTTGTCTTTGATGGAATTGAAATCCAAGTTGATGAGAATCGCTTCGCCAAGACCAGTGGTGAAGTGGTCTATATTAGATCGATTATGGATATCCGTGGCGGCCGATTCTTGCAAATCGGCATCAAGTTTCATGAGAATATTGTTTCACCGCAAGTCCTCTTGCAGCAAACCAAGAAGGCGCCCTCGAAAGGGAATCCGAAATGAGAAAATTCACCCGCATGGTATTTGTCAATCGCACCCTTGACATGGCCGATATTCGCGCTGTTGGCTTCGATATGGATCACACCCTCATCTCCTATAAGCGAGAGAGCTTTGAAGATCTTGCCTTTCACACCACCTTGGAAAAATGCATCGAAGCTGGGTATCCGGAAGAGCTTTCTCAACTAAAATTTGATCATCGTTTCTTAATTCGCGGACTATTGGTCGATATTGAGAGAGGAAATATTCTCAAAATTGATAGTCATAAATATGTAAAAATAGCATTCCATGGTACCCGCCCCTTAGCCAAGGAAGAACGGGATCGCCTGTACAACAAAGCCGGCCTGCGCGCCCAAGAATTTCTCTCCGTCGACACCTTCTTTGCCCTAAGTGAGATTCATCTCTTTATGCAAATGGTCGACTATATGGACGCCAACCCAGGCGCAATCGCTAAGGACTACCGCGCTGTCTATAAAGATCTCAAGACCGCCATTGATTTAAGTCATCAAGATGGAAGCATCAAGAGTAGGGTCCTACGCGATCCAGACAAGTATATCCGTCGAGACAAACGCATCGCACAAACTCTAGCCCGGCTTATAAATAGCGGGAAGCTGTTGTTTCTTTTGACAAACAGTGATTGGGGTTACACGTCGCCGGTGATGGAGTATCTCTTTTCCGATTCAGAAAACGATCGCTGGCGGGACTACTTTCATTATGTCATTGTTGGCAGCGGCAAACCCGGCTTCTTTACTGGCTCGCAACCTTTTTTTGAAGTGATGACAGATTCTGGTCTTTTAAAACCCCACCGTGGACCCCTCGCCTATACCAAGGCCTATTATGGCGGAAATGCAGCTCTCTTTGAACAGCATTTGGGATTTTCAAGGGATGAAATACTTTATGTGGGAGATCATATCTTCGGCGATATTCTCAAGCCAAAAGGATCTTTCAATTGGCGAACCATGCTGGTTGTTGAGGAACTGGATAGTGAATTGAAGAATCATGAACAAATTCAGGAGATCTTTCAATCCATTCAACAAAAATTTGCCGAACGCGAAGAGGTGGATGAAGCTCTCCATGTGCTCCTGACCCGGCAGACACGAAAGCAGAATCAAGATGCGGGTCAAAATCTCGGGGACTTAAAACAACTGAGCGAAGCGATTGCAACGAAGATTGAGGAGCTTAAGAGTATTGACCTATCTATCAAGGTTTTGACGAAGGAAAAAGACGCGCTGGCTCATCCCGTATGGGGGGAGTTGATGAGAACAGGCTTGGAACACAGCCGATTTGCTGACCAGGTCTTCGAATATGCCTGCTTGTTTACGTCGAAAGTTTCGAACTTATTATATACAAGTCCCTTCAAGCGCTACTTTTCTGCCAAAGATTTGACCATGGTTCGCGAATTGAGAAACCATTAAAGGAGTCCTTCGTAGCACCAAAAACGCGCAGGACTTCTCTTGCGTTGCCTTTTAAAGAAACTCGCCTTTTTCCGCGCCCTCTCGAGCAGCTGCCACCTGCTGGCGATCCACTCTTTTCTCTTGTTGATGTCTCATATCATCCTTGGCACCAGAAGTGACAAATCTGTCCTTGACACTTTGCCGTGATGCTTTCGTGGCTGCACTGCGCTTATCTCCGACCAACTTTGCTGGTGCCGTTTTGTAAACCCGCTTGAACCGCCCATCAGAAACCTGATTCTGATCGGTGCTTTGGCATTTAGGACAGATGGCAGACTTATCCCATCCATCTAAAGACTGCAGCGAAATCAATTCCGTGGTCGTGTAATGGCAGAACGAGCACTCGACATCATATGTGGGCATCATTCTATCTTTCGCGAAATGGTGAGAAAGCTCCCGCTTAGTCTATACTGAGCTTTCAGAAATAGCTATTTTTGCGGCACTTGAGTGCAATCGCGTTCTACTTTTAGACTTGGCGCTGTTGCTCTAAGTGTTTTGTCATATCTGGGTGCTTTGCAAACTGACTCACAAACCTCTCCGCAAAAGCGGTGATGGTCAGACTTGGATTCACACCAAGATCCACAGGAATGACGCTGCCATCGCAGACATAAAGCCCGGGATAGTGAAAAACCTCGTGTGCCTCTGACACCACGCCTATTCCTGAATGCTCTCCCATTTGACAACCGCCGAGAATATGGGCGGTTGTAGGGATATTCAAGGCAATCTCATGCAAGGCATTTAAGGGCACGCCCCTGGTTTTTAGCGCCAGAGATTCCGTAAAATCCTGAGCTTGCTTGAAATAACTTGGCAAAGTGCCTTTTGCAAAACCTTGCAGACGCCCCCAAGGCCACCACCAAGATCGTTGCCAACGCAAGCCCATGAAAAAATCCGTCTGCCGCATTGCCAAAACGATCGTACTACTTTGCGCCCAACTTTTGCCAAAATAGCCGCGACTATAGCGACTAAAGTGCCGAATCCCCCGCATAAACGACAACCACGGCCGATGCAAACTTTTCTCGCTTGAAGCGATCGGAGCCGCAAGAAACTTAATAAAATCACTCCCCCGAGGGTAGCGGACGGTCTCAATTTTTAAGCCATCTTTCGTTTCGATGGACGAGCCGATCGCTATGCCTTGCGAGTAGTCTTTACCAGTGCGCATGTCCGTCACACCAAGCAAACTTTCCCCGTTGGTTCGGACGGTTTGACCAAGAGTCGGGCTAATCTTTGCTAAGGTTCCATACTTGTCTCGGCATTTTAGCAAAAGTTCTACGGACCCCACGACTCCTGCCCCTAAAATCACTCTCTCTGCTTGAATGACGAGGGACTGACCAAAAAAGGGCCAACGAGTGGACGATCTAAGTTGGACTTCGTATCCAGCGCCAGAGGACAAGGGCGTGATTTTTTCGGCTCTGTGCTCTGCCAACACTTCAGCGCCAAATTTCTCGGCAAAATAGAGGTAATTTCTTTCAAGAGTGTTCTTGGCACCGACTTTACAAGCCACCATACATGCTCCACAGTAGGTGCATGCGGTACGGTCCGGGCCTTTGCCGCCAAAATAAGGATCTGGATAGCGCGCCCCGGGTTTACCAAAAAAAACCCCCACTTTCGTGGGATGGAAGCTTTGTTCGCATTGAAACCCGGCCGCCACTTCCTTTAAAGCCTCATCTGCTGGCCCCAAATAGGGATTCTCGACAACCCCCAACATTTTTTCAGCAAGATTGAAATGCGCGCTCTGATCCTGACTTCTGATCGCCAAAGGCCAGTTTGGAGAGTCAAATATTTTGGGGGATGGACGCAGCAGGGTATTGGCATAAACGAGACTGCCTCCGCCTACCCCAACACCATGAAGTAACAACAAGCGCCGAAAGGGAGTAAATTTCTGCGGTCCGAAGCAGCGAAGAAGGGGCAACCAGAGGTATTTGCTCAGCTGACGATTGCTACTGGGGATGTTGCTTTGATTCTGCCGTTTCCCCATCTCGACAATTAAGATCCGGTAGCCTTTTTGCGCCAAACGCATCGCTGACACACTTCCGCCAAAGCCACTGCCGATGATGATAAAGTCATATTTTTTGGGGTGTTCCACCACTCACTCTCACTTTAAAGCTCATTGCGCCGAGGAAACAAGTACCGGCGGGACAAAACATCTGCTCTGATTAAGGTTTCTCGGGATTTTAACGAGAAGCCACAAAATCTTCTCTATCGAAATATCATGCCTAGACATTTCATCCCAGCCTAAGTCACACTGACAATAAGCTCGCAATTCATTCCGCCCAGGCACGCCAGACTAAGGAGTATCCCAATGATAGTACGACACTTTTTTATCTTTTGCTCTTTATCGCTTTTTCTTTCTTCCTGTGGCGAACGCGGGGGGCCAGCGACATCTGGAGTCACCGGCCATTTTGAAGGAGCTAAAGGCAGTCACCTGGCGCCATTTGAGAATCAGGTTCTCATGATGCCGGAATATGGGGAGAGCGAAAAAGTCATTATCTCCTTGGAGGCTTTGACTGCCTATGGAATGGACCCTCTGGTAAAGGAAATTTTGGACGCTGGTGCAGAGAAGGTCATTATTGTCGCTTCTCGCGGCGCCAATCTTAATGCGCACACGAGTCAAGCTTTTCGCGAACTTCGCCGCATTTTGACCGTAGATCAACTGAACCGTCTCGAAATCATCGAGCACAAAAAATTTGGCCCCGCCACAGTTTGGGCTAGAGACTGGGCACCTCTTGGAGCTTTGCAAGCTGATGGATCGCGACTGCTCCTTGATTTTAACTACCGTCTGAACGGACGGCCGGTGGATGACAACACACCCACTGTCTTGAGCGAAAGTCTCCCAGGTTATCAACGCCTAAGTCTTCCAGTCTACAATGACGGCGGGAATTTTATGATCAATGACGAAGGGGTCTGCTTGATGACCTCAAGGACCACAGATGACAATGCGAGATCCTACCATAGCGAAGACATGATCCTAAATGCAGATCAAATTGGCAGCTACTTCCTGCGTTTTGGTGGCTGCAAAAAAGTGCACATTTTTCCGCGAATCCCCTATGAATTCACTGGCCACATTGATATGTGGGCAAAGTACCTAAACAATGACACGGTCTTGGTTGCATCCTTAGATGCAAGTACGGTGGCCTTAGAAAAAAATAGCTCCAGTAGGAAAAAAGCGGAACAAATTCGCCAATACCTTCAAGCTCGTCGGGCAGACCTGGAGAATATGGGCTTTATTGTTGTAGAAGTGCCCATGCCACTTCCAGATTTTGGTCGCGAAGTCTTTAGAACTTACACGAACTCACTCTTTGTCGGGAAGACCGCACTGATTCCTAAGTACAGTTCGCGTCAATATCTCGACTCCAACCTCCACAGTCAATATGAGGCAAAAATATCTGATGCCTATGCCAAAGCTGGATTCAAGGTCCGCTTGATAGAATCAGATCAAATGATCGTCCACGGTGGTGCTATTCACTGCATCACGATGCAATTGCCTCGTCCCTAGCAAATAGGCAAATAGCTGGCCGCTCCGTTTGGCTGTCTCGCAAATTTTCAGCCATTTCGAGGGACTTCCCTGACTTAGCCATAGCCTTTCTGGTTTCCAAATCGATCCAAACTCAGCTAATTGGCAAAAAAGCCGATAAAACCACTGGAGAAATCTGTAGCTTCCCGTGGGGGTCACTTGCCATGATCGGCATGACGCTAGGTCAGCGCTATCAACTTGTTTCGCAAATCGGCGAAGGCGGGATGGCGATCGTATACCTTGCGCGGGACCTCAAACTTGAACGTCAAGTCGCCATCAAAGTCCTGCATCCACACATGACAAAGAACGTAGAAATTCGCAAAAGATTTGTGCGCGAAGCAAAAGCCATCTCTAGCTTGGATCACCCGAACGTCGTGCGCGTTTACGACTATTCTGAATCAGATGCGGGCCAAAATTGGATTGTCAGTGAATACATCGACGGACTTAATCTTGCCGACTGGGCGCACCAGAGAACCAAAAATGGCAAAATCCCTGTCGCCCTTTCCACCATGATTGTTAGAGAAATTTGCAAAGCACTTGGAGCTGCCCATAACCGCGGCATTATTCATCGGGACATCAAACCAGAAAATGTCATGCTCACACGCAGAGGCCAAGTAAAACTCATGGACTTTGGAATCGCCAAAGACATGGCTCATTCCTCCATGACTCAAACGGGAACCTTCATGGGGTCTCCGAGCTATATGTCGTGCGAACAAATCAAAGGGCGAGATGTTGATTACCGCAGCGACATCTATAGTCTATCGGTGCTCTTTTATGAAATCATCAGCGGTAGTCTTCCTTTCAAAGGCAATTCCCAACACGATGTCATCATGAAGATCATGGAAGGAAATGCACAAAATATCCTAAGCCTAGAGACGAATCTCGATCCTAACCTCGCAGAGTTGATCCACAAGGGAATTCAGCGCGATCCAACCTATCGCTTTCAGACGGTAGAAGAACTGGGGTATGCCCTTGATCTTTGGTTACAAAAACAAGGCTACGCCGAAAGCCACATTGAATTGGAGAGGTATTTTTCTCAGACCCCAAAGGTCCAAATAAGCCATCAAACCCCCATTATTGCAGAAAGCATGCCGCAAGCAGCAGCGATTGCCAGTCGTGAATCTACACGAACTTCTTTGCGACAGGCTGCCAGTGGCGAACTCGCCTCGGATTCTGACTCGCTGCCCACTCAAGAAATCTTGACCGTCTTAACTCATCAGGGTGAACCTGACCTGCCAAAAACAGTTCTGGCGCAAGATTCTTCCACTCGCTTACTCCCCCCAGAGCCAAGAGTTCCACCAATTCATGGCAGAAGCGCAGCCAATAAAGGCAAAGTTGCGAACACGCAAGGTCCTGAAATGCGGAGCCGCCGAGGCCATCAAACAAAGATGACCAGCAGTCGAAAGAAACAGAGAAAAGCTTCAGGTAGATCCGATGGTCATAAATCGGCCCCTACCGCTCGCCCGTTTATCCGCACCGCAGAGAATTTAGAGAGCTATTTTGTCAAGGGCAAGAGAAGGATTCAACTACCGATTGCCGCCATTATCGTCGCCTTTTGTGTTGTGACAGTGCTGATCATCTTCAAGCAAGCACCCCGAGAATCCATGGAGACTCTGACTCAAATCGCCGATATTTTCCAGATCGAGCCCGACTCTTCAGACCAAGTGGAACGCGATCCATTACAGGTCAAGCCTGCACCCGTAAAGAATTCCCAAGCTATCCTGCCAAAAAATACCGGGAAGCTTCCTGCACCAAAAACCCCCGCGCAAAAACCCGTGGCTTCGCGGCCATCCCCGAATCCGGATTCCGTAGCGCCAAGCATCTCCGTGAAACAAGCGAGCAAACCGGTGGAACCCATCTCGGACCAATGGCAGTTTTCTTCGACTCCCGCTGCTGATGTCTATATCAATGGAGTTAAGGTGGGGACCACAAATGCAGAAGGTTCTAGTTCGGGATGGATAGCTGTCCCCGCGGCACAATCGACCATATCTTTGCGTCGAGACGGATATCGTCCCTTTGAGAAAACCGTGCAAAATTTAGGTGGAAAAAAATCCATCCATCCACACATAACGCTCATCAGAGCTGCTCAGGCCAACCTAACCTTTACCGTTCAACCCCAATTTGTCGGCACAAAAATTCAATTGCGGCAAATCGACGCTAAAAAAGATATGCCCAGAGTTTTTGCCGTGACTTTGCATAGTCAGCGCCTCATCGTGCAAGTTCCGTTTGGCTCTTATGAGCTAACGCAATCCCTGGGGCAGCGGAAAAGAGTTCGGGTTATCACCCTCTCGGACACCTATCGGGACATGACCTATATCGTGGAGTACGACTAATGGGGGTCGTTACAATCGTGGAATCCCTATATGTGAGGAAGTTGATCAAAACAGGGCTACTGGCATTGCTTTTAGCTCTACCCTTCTCGCTGGCAATCCAGAAAATCAGCCATGCAGCTGAGTCCAAAAGCTATGAGCAAGCTTTTGAGTTGTACAAGCGGCGCTACTATACTGAGGCGCTGAAAATTATGGATTCCCTCATTGCGCAAGAGTCCTCACCAGCCCTTAAAGCTAAGAATTTAAAACTCAAGGCTATCCTCCAATACATGAAGGGGGATCAGCAAGGGGCAGGACAAAATTTTCAAAAAGCTTTGCAACTTGATCCCGCGATTTCGGTTCGCAATGATGAGATTTTCCATCCTATGATTAGCAAATTCTTCGCTGAGGAACGCAGAAGATTTCGCGGCATTCAAGTGGGTAAAGAAACATCAGGCTCACCACCCCTCTACCATCTTAACAAACCACTTGCCTCCGATCGCTTTGTCGATAGCTCGTCTGGGACGCAGTTTGATAGCATGCCTTTGGGTAGTGCCAACCTGCAAGAACCCTACGATCCCATCGCCGCTATGGGCGCCGAGCCAAGAGAACGAGAATCTACCGTCCCTCAGCAAAATCGCACGTCCAGCGATCCCTATATGGCGCCTGGTGCGCAGAAACCTCTCGCAGGAACGCTCCTGACGGTCAACTGCAATGTGAAAGAGGGCAAAGTCTATGTCGACGGCATTCTCGTCGGTGACGTAAATGTTCCTTTCCAGGCCCAACCGGGAGTGGTGGACGTCGAAGTGAATGCCCCAGGATATGAACCCCAGACCAAAAGAATCCTGATTGAAAAAGATAAGCAAATGACTGCGTCCATCATCCTTAAAAAACCGGTCGTCAAAGCGAAGGTCGCAACGAAGGCGAACTCCAACAAGCCTATACCAGCAAACCCAAACGTTAAGGGAGCCATTGTCGCGGATCGAGTGAAAGCGGGTTCGACCCGACTAAATCCTAAAGCAGAAGCCAAAAGCCTCTTCAGCTCTTCACCTAAATCGAAAGCCATGTCAGAGCGCGATTTAGCCAAAGAGTTCGAGAAAGATGCAACGACCATGGCTCAACCGCAAAGTCCCCAAGTCTATAATCCTTTTGGAGGGGGAGCTGGTTTCGGAGCAGGTTCCACGATGCCGCAGGTGCAAGGTGGTTATGTTTTCCCCCAAGCGGGTGGCTCCCAAGCTCCTATCATCATTATTCAAGTTCCCGCTGCAGGTGGGGCCTCGCCTCCCTATGCAAATCCGTACGCCCCCGCCACCACTGGAACTCCTGGCGCTACAAATCCTAATGCTCCCGCACCTCCACCCGCTCCCCCCGGCGGCGGGCCGCTCATAGCTCCCCCACCTAAATCTGGCAACAATCTAGGAGCAGGAAAACTCAAATCCGGACCCAAAAAATATAGTCATATTTGGCGTCTGATGCCTCTTGGTATCCCTCAATTTTATCTAGGTCAGCCCATTCTTGGTTCTATTTTTGCCCTTGGCCAAGTTGGGGGCATGTATTTTTATTTTAGTCGCACTGCTGCCGCAGATGCAGAGGTTGCAAAAGCGAATAGCAAGGTGTTGGAAAGAAATGCCTATCAAAAAACCATTGTGGATGCACAGGAAGCAGAGACCTATGAGGGAGAAACGCTGGCCTTTGCTGCCAAACAGCAACAGATCGTCAACCAAAGTAGACAAGAAGCGCTATTAGGTATTCCCCTTGCCGGTGGCTTTTGGGCGATCAGCGTGATTATGGCCTACGTCTATCTGCCCGAAGACCCGGCACCGTCCTCGAAAAGCCGCTTGAGCCTGCTGTATCATGAGCAAAATAAATGGGGTCTGCGAATGGGCCTTAACGA
>JBIKVD010000411.1:0-3620 GCA_044357055.1 Oligoflexales bacterium
AATATTCAAGTTTAGAGCGCTGCCAAAGCGCTGCGTGAAGCTCACGGAGCCGGGCCTCGGATCCTTGATGCCTAGGATTTTAGCTTTATTTATGTAGTAGCGATGGATCTCGCGTATCATAAGCTTATGCACTCGGGCATAAAGTTTGCGATTTGACTGCAGCCAGTAGCGCAAGGGAATGGGAAATGTGACGACGAATTGACGATGGGGAACTAACGGCAGCACATTCTCGAGTAGGTGAGCTGCTGCCTCGACCTTGCGTTTGGCGCAGCAGCTAGGACAAAAGCCCCTTTTCTTGCAAGAAAACGCCACGATCTTTTCATCCTCGCAGTCCTGGCATTTTAGACGAAGGAAGCCGTGGGCTAAGATCCCACACTTCAAATAGGCCTCGAACTCGTCGAGCACATAATCAGGCAGTGGGCGCCTCTCGGCTTCGCGATCAGCAATAAACGTCGTAAGCTCTTCTTGCAAAATGCGGTAGCAAGCGCTTAGTTCGGGGCGACGACGGGTGTATAGGAACTGCTTATTTAGACATGCTGGATCCACAATCCAGCAGCAAGCCATTCAGCCGCTAAACGAGGAAGTGAACAGTGCAGTAGTCCGACAAATGTCAGGCAGTGATCACTTACGCGGCCCATTAATTTTGTGTATGCATTTAGACATTTATAAAGTCTATATGACACACAAACGACAGGGATTTAACAGGGACTCAATTCAAGAAATATGTCAATATGACTAGTGTCTTGTGTTAATATATTTAGTCAATGTTAAAAATACGATAGATTAACTGTAAATATTAGTAACTTATTTTACGAATTCTATAGCCTCCTTACCTCCTTGATTTGTGGGCCTGGACCTGCTTGCAATTCCAGGCCCGAAGTCAGGGAAAGAACCAATCTAAATCCTATCCTTTCTGGCGAACCCCTCGCGTCAGCGATGGAACCCTGCAGACTTATCACTAACAACCAGAGCGCCAATCGTGTAGAATTTTAGGATTCAGGAAAATCAGCAGAATCAGTTTAAGGCTAGGAGGATCATTCATGCGGTCATTGGTATGCTTGCTTGCAAGTCTCTTTCTATTACTCGGCTCAAATGTGCTTAAAGCGGCTGATGGCAGCTCTGGATGCGGACCTGCATGGTGGGTTCTCAAGGAGAACTCTCTTGTTTCTTCGGTCTCCCGGGCCATCGTTCACGGCTTTCTCTTCCCATCTACCACACTTGGCATGACTTTTGGGACCTCCAATTGCACTAAGCACAAAATCGTGCAGCAAGATAAAAGAAGTCTGCATTTATTAACAGCTTCCTATCACCAGTTTCTGGGCGAGATGGCCCGAGGCGAAGGGCAGCATTTAGAAGCCCTGGCGACGACTATGGGATGTCCCTGGACAGCCCAAGGCACCTTCAATACTGTCTTACAGCAGGGCTACGAACAGATCCTGCCCAACGACGCCACCCAGCCAGAGGAGCTCTTAGGCAATATCCTTGAGCAGGTCTTGAGTCACAGCGATTTAGCAAAGTCCTGCACAGGGGCTCTGAGCTAATCTCCTTGTGAACATTTCACTTTCAGCTCAGAACTTCTTCCATCGGCTGCCCTTGCTATGAAACATCTCCTTGCGTGCCCGAGGCTACTCTCCTATTTGATGATCCTTTGGGGCTTTCAGGGGGGAGCCTTTGCAGCAAATTCAGTCCCTCAAGCAGGGTCCGACCACCCGACTTGGCGAGCCTTGCTTCATCATCGGCCAGCAAGAATCTCTGCTCGAACAGGGGTGGCAAGGCCGGGTGGGAGCAGGATTCTAAATCCCTCCTTTTTTCTCAGCCCTCAAGGATTCGACGACCCCGAAGCGGAGCTGAGGGCTACACTCGCAGCTTTCGAGCAAGACGAAAATGTGGTAAAGGGAAACATTCAGACACACCCAAGTTGTACCTTTCCCGCTCGTCGATTGTGGCTGGAGCGCCAGGGTTATCGCTTTCCCAAGGCCACCTGTCAGGACTACCAACAATGGCGAGATGGATTTGCGGCCCATAGCGCAAGTTTGGTATTTGCTTCCTTCTACTCGGGCAATGCCGCCTCGATGTTTGGCCATACCTTTCTTCGTATCAACCCAGAGCTGCAGCAAAGAGAGCATGGTCGTGCTTTGCTGGGCTACGCGGTGGGTTTTCTCGCGAATCCCCATCCCGAGGACCCACTCCTGCTTTATGCCTATCGGGGACTGACAGGCAGCTATATCGGCAACTACCATATTGATCCTTATTATCAAACCATGGCCATCTATGGCAGCGGAGAAAATCGAGACCTCTGGGAATATGATCTCAAGCTATCGCCCGAACAAATGGATATGCTGTTGGCTCATTTGTGGGAGCTTTTTACCAACGCCCAATTCTCCTACTATTTTCTCGATGAAAACTGTTCGTACTATATCCTGGCACTACTGCAAGTTCTCTATCCCGACATACCTTTGTTGGAAAACTGGTGGCCCCTAACCATGCCCCTAGAAACCCTGAGGCGACTATTGGAGTATCAGCTTTTAGACCCCTCGCCGTTACAAAGACCGTCGCTTGCCGCCAATCTAGATCAGAGTTATTCACAACTTAGCACTGGAGAGAAAGAAAGCTTCCATCAGATTTTTTCTGGTAAGGGCAAAATCAAGCCAGAAACTGGTGCCCAAAATCTAGGCGCGAATACCCTAAGCGCGCTTACACGCGTCTACGAATTTCGCAAATTCGCCAGCGAAAACCAGCTCAATGCGCAAGAATCTATCAATTATCGAGAAGCTCGCCTAGCCAGAGCCAAACTCGGCACCGCAATTGCCCCCGAAGAAACTTTGGGATCCTCACCCTCAGCGCCACACCTTTCCCATGGCAATCAGCTTTTGGAATGGAAAGCCCAAAAGCAAACCAATCATGGTCCCGCCCTCGGTCTTCGCTACCGCGCGGGACTCCACGGAATCAATAATCTCGACCGGGGCTACGAGCCGTGGTCCGAGATCCGCTATCTGGATGGAGAGGCGTCCTTTAGCAAGGAACGGTGGGGGATGGACACCCTAGACTTTATCGCCATCAAATCACTTTCTGCCCTCAAGCCCTGGCAAAAAGATTTTTCCTGGGCCATTCAGGGAGGTAGCGAGAAAACCTATTTGCGAGAGACTGATTCAGCCATGCAAAGCAACTTTCGAGCTAAGCGTTACGACCTTAATATTTCCGCAGCTGGGGGTTTCAGTTGGCAGTCCTGGAATCGGGGCCTTATGAGTTATGCCTTGGCAAAGGCTCTGCTTAGCCAGGGCCTGCAAGAAGATCCTCAATTGGATGCTGAATTCGGCCTAGAACTCGCCCTAGGATATCAAACGAAGGAGGCAAAGTTTCTTGCCACCCTGGCAAATCCATGGATTGCCTATGGTGACCGCTGCACGGGGCCCACTGCCCAACTGGAAGCAACCTTTGCAGGCTTGGATATCCATCAAGAGTTCTTTCTCTCTGGTCACTTCGTGAGTCGATCGTCTGCAATTTTTAACTCCACTAGCCAAAGGTTTTGCTATCGTCAAATCCACGACTCGGAATTGGCATTAGGCTGGCGCAGCTTTCTCTGAGTCAAAAATACCGCTCAGAAACCCCAAAGATTTAGG
>JBIKVD010000103.1:0-12121 GCA_044357055.1 Oligoflexales bacterium
CCCACAAAACTGTGAAACCCTAACAGAATGTGTCTCACTCTCTCTGGTTTTTCTTTCAACACTAGATGCGCAAAATAGGGGGCACCCATATCCGGGAGAGGACTTGGCTTCGAGCGTTCGGCGATCGCCCGCAGCTGATTCAGCTGCTGGGAAAGGTGTGCCAGGTCACTCTCTTGGGCATCGGCCAATTCGGAACGTATTTGTTCGAAACGAGACTGCAAGGATTCGAACTCTTGATCTCTCTTACCGCGATAGTGACGAATAGACTGCAAAGTGGCTTCCAAAATGGCCTCTTCATCAACAATAATTTGGCCATGTTCTGGCTGCGGCGCTTCCATTCTGCCTCCTCAAGGTGTCGAAACCATTGACATATGACTAAGAACCACCGTCACGAAAGAGATTTTATCAATAAATTAGGCTAGTTAAAATGGTCTTTCTCTTGCATGATCTTAGCCGTCTAGCCTGCTAGGTCTAAATTGCGCAGTGTGGCTTGGTTAGACAAGTCTGTGCCAGGTGGATGCAGTTGCCGGAAAAAGGATGAGGGACATTATGGGTTATTACGAATACAAGTATCTCGTGAGCAACGATCAATTAAGCTATCTCCAACAGTTGCTCCGAACCCTATACGCCAATTCTGATTCTTTTCAGAATGGCATTGTTGACTCTATCTATTTTGATAATGTTACTCGCAATTGCTATGCCGATTGTGCCAATGGCGAGCCCGTCAAAGAAAAATTCCGCGTTCGTGGCTACGGTAACGGCTACTTTTCCTCAGTCCACTATAAGCGTAAAGACCTTTTTCAAGTATCCAAATATAAGAGCCAGGTGAAACCCTTAAAAGCGCAGTCTAGCCTTCCTCAGTGGGCAGATCTGGTCGATGCCAAGGGCTCGGATCTGCAATTCCAAAACATCAACCAATTGGCCGACCAGTATGGTCGCTTGATTCCAGCTGTGCGCATTCGCTACTCTCGCGAGCGATTTCGCATCTACGACTACCGCATAACCTTGGATTACAATATAACTGCCAGCTCATGCGATTTCGCCTACGGGACAAAACTGTCTGAAACAATCCTGCCTTGTCATGTGCTGGAAATCAAAACCAGTAAAGAAAGGCCTGTCCTACCCACACTGGGACTCATCGATCTCAAGCCCACGTCCTTTTCTAAATTCTATCAAGGTGTGCAGATGTTGGATGGCGAATCCTTGTAGACGCCTATTTTACACGGAACTCAGAAAAGACTCCTCAGCCTCTGGCAAAAAAGCTATCATCTTCCCTAAATGTATCACGCAAAAAAGTGACCCCCTTAGGATGCGAGACGCTTCTTGCCGACTTTCCGCCTCATCCCTCAACGCCCTCAGCTTTGCGATTTCATCGCAAGTTGCCTTATATTTTACTCTATAGCGGCATTCAGCGCTTTCCAGGCCCCCACCGCCCGCGCGCAATTGCTTTTGCCAAGTGTGTACTCAGGAAATTGCGTCTTGGACGAACCCGTAAGCTTGCCGGTACTCTGCGTCCTTCCTGAGGCCACGGCGAGCGTCCTTAGCGATACCTCCAGCTCAAAGACGAGATTCCATTATCTTGGCTGGGAGGGCTATGCGGGCTTACATCTATTTCCACAGCTCTCAATTCATTTTCAGGACAATTACGATGAGATCTCTGCTCCCCGCCTAGATTTACGGTCGGTCTTTCACCATGATCACAGGGAGTACTATTTAACCATAGGACAGGTCACCAGCACTAAGCCCCGCCTATTGTTTGGTCACTTCACTATGCCATTCGGACTGATCGACGATTTCCGACCGCGAATTTTCGAGCTGCAATACTCGAGCGGCCTTTTCCATGAGAGACCCGCTGATGCCATGCAATTCACCTACGATAATCTGGTTAATGTTCGGCTCGACCTAGCGGCTGGTAAGGACAACAGTGATGATCTTGAACCGCTAACCAAGGGAGACGTCCACAAGTTTTCTGTAAGAGGAATCTACGACTTTTCGGCCATGCAAGGCACAAGAATGATCGGCTCTTATTTTCGCGATGACAACCAGGAAACCTCAAAAATTGGTCTCGCCCTCTACAATAATCAAGAAGACTCTGATGGCGAAAGCTTTGTGGAGTGGGTTCGCATTTCCAATAATTGGCGCAAGCCCTTTACACTTCAGGCCCAAATGATCAGTGCTGGTTATCGGCAACCGATGCAAAAGCATGGTCGAAGCATCCTGCGCTACGAATATCTGCAGGGCATCCATAGAATGTTGGATCTGGGTTATGAGTTGGAGCTTTCAGAGATGGTCCTGCTGAATGGCATTGTTAGTTTTGAGCGAAAAAACAGCACTTTAAGCAGTGGCCTGAATTCAATTCTGACGGCAAGCTTTACTGTCAGCCTTTAAGGATAGAGCGATGTCGCGACTCATATTTTTTCTTTTGATCCTGGTGGCCGGAAGCGCTGCCGCCAACGAAGAAGAAGTCGTGATCATCTTCGAAGATCCCAAAGCACCTTATAAGCCCACGGAAAGCTCGTGGCCGGGTATTTTGGACAATCCAGTTCTAGCTTCGGGGATTGCCTCTGGGACCGACGCTCTCAATCGTGGGGTAACAACCTTACTGGACTCGATGTTCTATCGCTTGATGGACAATGAGTTTAAATACTCTATCAATGAACAAGCAAGCGTTGTTGGTATAACGCAAAGAGATGTCATAGACACTCCGGATGGTAAATATGTCATTGTAGATACGATAGGCCTTGGTCCGCGATTTGTAAAAGAGCTCTATCATGCAAATGATCTGCAGCTGAATGCGGAGTTGGAGGGGACCACAAAACTCTACCACATTTACTTACGCACAGACGGCATGCGTTTGGCCGACAAGCAGCAGGACTCCATTCCCGACAAGCTCATCAAGAATTGGTTTGGTATTTTGCCGGGGTTGACGATGTTATTGCCGCCGGCGTTCAATGCGAACGAACTCTACGATCCGATGAATATTCTCAAGATTGCCTTCCGCCTTCCCACCACCAAAGAGAAGTTCTACGACATGGACACGGGCTCTATCTTGAGCTATGCCATCTCTGGGGGCATAAGATTGCCGCTCAGTTTTATCGAGCGCATTCCTGATGGCCTGCAAAAAGAGATTTCCAAGGTCGAAAACCTCACCCCTAAGCTCCCCTACGCCGTATTTTTGCGTGGAGAACATCGACTGAATGTGATGCGGCGAAGCCGCAATATAGCTTGGGTGGGAATCAGTAGGGTCAATACTCTGGGACACTCTCTCTCATTAGAAGCCTCAAGCGCATTTTATATCTTGGAAAACTCGCTACCCTATTGGAAGGGAGTCCCCTTAAAACTCGTGCCCTTAGGCATTGATCTGGGTGCGGCGCTAAACTACAAGTTTGATCTACTCTATGAATTTGATCTGAGTCATCCTGCAGGAGAGAAAGCATTTTTAGCTGCCGTGAAGGGCGATTTTTCGCTAGCCAGAGCAACCGCAGCCAGTCAATCGCCCGATGAGGTCGCTTCGGAACCGACGAATGCTATTTTCCATTTCAACAAGAATGAAACGGAAACGGAATCCGGACACTCGGGGGTTCAGAACTTCCTGGCGATGAGCTATCGCATCAGTCATAGCCAAGCAACATCGGAAGTCAACATTACTGACCAACAGGGCCGATTTTATTTGCTTAAAGCACGTTCTACTCGGCATGAAGAATGGAGCGATCTACTCGTTGGGAAAGAGAGTATTTCTACAACTTCTGAAGCCAATATCCATGTAGATAGAGTCTATACCGATGTGGATACCTTTCATTACCAGCTGTCAGCTAAAACCATGCCCTATTACAGTGAAATCCATCTTCAAATTCAGGACCGCAATACAGACAGCCTAGAGTTTAGAGACTACTTCGATCGCCTCGCTGACTTCGCGCAACTGGACCGCTCTGTGCTTCCTCAGATCCCCTTGCGAGATCAGCAGTTCATGGACACCATGCGCAAGCGCCAATACCTATACCCACCCTCCAGAGACGTAAAAAGAGTCAACTATGTTCCTATGGTTCTCGGGCGGTTCTTTGCCAGCGCTAAGCTCTATTTTGACAATGAAGCCCTACAATATATCGCCAAGCGCCCAGCTGTCGACAAGTGGGAAGCCTTTGCCGAAGCCTACGGACTTCCGCGGGAGACTTGGACGGAAAGTAGTACGGGGTTTCTCGATTTTTTCCGCTGGGCACGCTACTATGCTGCCGCGCCCTTGGCGATGATAAATTTGGAATTGGCACATGTCGATGCAATCAAAGAAGCGACAAAAGCTATTTCAGCTTTAGATCTGCTCAATAGCGAAGTCGACCCCGAAAAGCTGCAAGGGCTTTTCCAGAAAATACTGAACTCCAAACATCCTGAACGCAATACCGCTGCCTTGCTGCGTCTAGCGCAACCAGGGATGGTGGGCCGATCTATTCAAATCAGCTCAAATGCTAAGGGGAATGCGCCGAGGCAATATAAGGATATCTTTAATAAGCTTTCAGAGTTCTCGGTGCAAGACGGACCGCGAACTGCGGAAATATCGCGAGAAAGAGGGCCTGCGGAAAAGCTGCAAAAATTTCAACCTCAGGGAATGGAGGCGAAGCAAAGCAGTCTAGAAGTGACACAAGTCGTCTTAGTTAATAAAATTGCCTTGGCCACCGCGGACCGCAGCATCAAGAACCTGCAACTGAACATCTATGCAAAAGGCCTGGCGGAGGTGAAGGGCGCCCAAGTTTATTTAAAGTTAGAGCAGGCCGGAACCCTTCAAATCGGACGTTTGCATCTCTTTGAAGGAATCTTACCACTCGAAAAGAAGATCGATAATATTTCCAAACTAGACCATGATTCGATGTTTTCCATTATTCTGCAAGGAGATGGGAGCCCGGTCGCTACCTATATGTCTGAATATAGTCTAGGATCCGGAGGGGATTTTCTTCTGACCCTAGCTCTCTCCCACAATGGCAAGGACTGGAGCGAAAGCCGTCAGGTCAAGTTTCGCATCGAAGAAGGAGCCTTGGTAAAAGCTGCCAAATGAAATTTAAGCACTCGCGTTATTGAATCGGCAGGATGCCGTGCTTGGGCTTGTCAACAGGTGTGGCAAGACTCCAGCGTCGATATTCTTGAGAGTGACTTCCAAGCTGCCAGAGGGAAAACGTCTCAGATTAATGGACTGCTTCACTGACTTTTGCGTCAGGAGAAGGTTTTTTTGATCAAAATCATAATGAACGACCTGTGCTGAAAGACCTGAACCGCCAAATTCCCTTAGATTCGCCGGTACGCTCAAGTCACTACCAACCGTGCGATGTCGGCTCCAAACTCTCTGGTCAGGGGCAAAGTTCCAGAGCTTAAACTCTAAGGCTATCGGTTTTGCCTCTGCGACTGATGATTTCGTTTGCAACCGGACCAAAAATCCCTTCCCTACTCCGCCTTCAGGTTCGCTGAATTTTTCGACAAACAACTGGCAGCCCAAGTCTTCCGAGGGATAATTTGTATTAGCCTCTTCGGCACCAATAGCGATTCCACCATGCAACTGCGTTGACGGTTTAGATGTAAGATCAAAAAAGCCAACCAAAGCGGCAAGCAATGCGTCATTTTCAACTTCAATATAGGCATCCCGAGTCGACGAGGTATTTTCAACTCGTCCTTGGCAAGCCATGAGGAGCATAAGGCTTAAGAGGCTTATAGATCGGGCTAGGTACATAACCATTCTTTCTAGAGTTCGACTCTACGGTTTATTCACTTGTTAAGGATTGTAGGCTGATTATGCCCCAAATTTTAGACCTGGCCAGCCAGTCGAAACGTATTTAACGGAATTCAAATCATTGCAGTCTTCCAAAAGTAAATATCCCTTTAAATTTCAGTTAGTTGAAATGGAATCGTCAATTCTTTTATCCCTGAGTCGATACCCCCTTCATAGAACTATTAATCCAAGTTGACAGGGATATGCGACGATGGATGTCCATTTGACTCTGAGAAAACCAAGGTTTAGAACGCACCAATTTCTATGGATAGGGGTCTTTTCCACCTTTGCCTGCGGCGAGGGCCCAACGGACAAAAGAGTTTTGACGAATGAGAGTAGCGTTGAAAGCAGCGATGCCACGCCAAACGATTTTTCCAATCACGTTTATCAACCCTTACAAGGGGAAAACTTTGCCAACATGCGAGCTGACGCCGAAAATTTTGTTTATCACGGCCCCATCTCCTTCGATCGCCTCAGGGAATTTCGTGCTCAGGATCGTATGAATGTAAAAGTATTGGAGCTCAGATATTTTCCTGTGAAAGGCGACAGACTCGATAGCAAGGTCACAGGATTTGATCTGTCCCTAAAGGACATTCGCAAACGCGTCGGCGAATTTAGCGCAGAGCTCCCCATTCGGTTAGGTGAGGCTACCCATAGTTTGCGATCGACCGTGAATGCGCCCTATCTCGCGTATCAGGTTGTAAGTTCCCACGAGTTCCTCAAACCCGTGGAGCTGCGAAGCCAGGTTTGCCCCGGGAAGGCCTATTGCGCCGACCATACCGCCATGTTTGAATACGATGTTGATGTCTGTGACTATGTCGACAATCAAGGGGTGAGGGATGTGTGGGTGTGGATGTACCACAATGACTTCGCGACATCTCCTATTGAAACCAATATGTCCATGGGCCGTAAATCAGCCCGCTGGTTTAATTATTCTGGCTACGGTGACGTGAGCAATAGCTATCGCGAAAACGACCTGCCTATTTGTGAAAATACTTATATCGTCTATGAATTTAATTACAATAGGGGCGTGACAGAAGCGCTCCATAACTACGGTCATCATCGAGAAGCCGTCTATCGATGGCTGGATGGCAACCTAATGCGCGAGCGTTTCGAGCTGCCCTATGGCACCACAGGCGTCAACGCCTGCGGGAACACTCATTTCCCGCCCAACGGAGTAAGTGATTACGACTATCGCAGCAAGACTACCTTGAAAGCTCAGTGCACCAAATGGTCCCCTGCTGGAGACGGTGCTGTTGAAAACATCAATTGCAATGCCTGGAACTGCACGGAAAAAGACTATCATATTTGGTGGACAAAACGTCTACCTGGCCGGGGGAATGGCATCAAAGACGGCAATAAGTCGCTGAGAAACTACCATGAGTTTTTTGCTGATTTCGATCTCGCTGTGGCTCTTGGTCCCGTCTTATATGAGCTACCTGTAGAAAGCATCATGCCCCGAGGAATCACGGTGCCAGTGGTATGCCCGCGCGGCTGGGAGTCTCGTTGCAGCATTCTCTCGCAGGAAGTCAGTCAGGGTCTGGGTTCTTGTTCAAGTCTATTGCGTCCTCGCGGCGTCACCACAGGGGGACAGCTGGGCCGGGCCGTGCAGCGAGATTTGGACACTTGCGTGCAACAGCATCTCGAACAAATCATGGAGATGGCAGTCGCTCCAGAAGTTAATTTTGACTATTTCATCGTTTACAACAACGTAGAGATCATTAAGTTCTCTCCATGAAAGCGCGATTTTAGCCAAGCTTAAGAAACCAAGTTTTGCGAAGTCGCGAAGAACTCCATATCCGGATAATCTTCGCGATAGATTTTTAGTTGCCATTCCCTTTCGAGCAGCAAAGCGGGCTTATCGTGCTGATCTAAAAATACTTTGTGGCGATTATTGCTGATAAACAGATCTAGCTTTTTCGCATCTTTGCAATGCAACCATCGCGCCATCTCAAAAGGCAAACTACTCATTTGCACTTCGACATTATACTCGGCTTTGATGCGGAATTTCACCACATCAAACTGCAGGGGACCCACCACTCCGAGATATTGAGAGTTTCCGTCAAGCGGACGAAAGACCTGCACCGCACCCTCCTCCGAAAGCTGATCGAGGGCTTTGTTGAGCTGCTTAGATTTAAGTGGGTCCTTCAACTCAACACGCATGAAATGTTCCGGAGCGAAGACAGGAATTCCTGTAAATTGCAAATTCTCGCCCTCAGTTAAGGAATCTCCAATCGCAAAGATTCCTGGATCGTGAATTCCGACAATATCACCCGCGTAAGCTTCATCCACTAAGCTGCGATCCTGCGCCATAAACTGCGTTGGTCGTCCCAGGCGCTGCCACTTGCCGGAGCGGACATGGAAGGCACGCATGTTGCGGCTAAATTTCCCCGAGCATAAACGCATGAAGGCCACGCGATCGCGATGGTCTGGATCCATATTTGCCTGGATCTTGAAAATAAAGCCGGTGAATTTTTCTTCAAAGGCGTCCACCATTCTGGTTGAAGTGGCACGTGGGGTCGGATGTGGTGCTAACTCGATCAACGCGTCCAACAAGGTCTCCACCCCGAAATTATTGAGAGCGGAGCCAAAATAGACCGGAGCAAGTTCCCCTCGCTTGTATTTTTCCAAATCAAACGCATCGCCTGCCATATTTAGCAGGGCAATTTCGTCAAGCAGCTGAATCGCCTGCTCCTCGCCCAGAATCTCTTTTAGCTCGGCACTGTCTGCACTGAGCTGATGATCGAGAGCCACTGGGCGACCTTTGTCACTACCCTTTTCAAAGATCAAGAGTTGATGCTGGTCACGCCGATAAACCCCGCGAAAGCGATCCCCCATGCCTATCGGCCAGGTCATAGGATAACAGCTGATTCCTAAAACTTTTTCAATTTCGTCAATGAGATCAAAGGGCGACTTCCCTTCCCGATCCATCTTATTGATCATCGCAATAACCGGAGTTTTTTGCATGGCGCAAACCTTGAATAGCTTGATGGTCTGAGCCTCGACCCCACCGGCCGCATCTATAAGCATGAGAGCGCTGTCCACTGCCGTGAGTGTTCGGTAAGTATCTTCTGAAAAATCCTGATGCCCAGGAGTATCAATAAGATTGATCTCTGTGCCTTTATACGCGAATTTCATCACCGAACTCGTGACGGAAATACCCCTCTGTTTTTCCAGCTCCATCCAGTCAGAAGTGGCAAACTTTCGGCCCTTCTTCGCCTTAACGCTTCCTGCAAGTTGAATCGCGCCACCGTAGAGCAGTAGTTTTTCAGTGATCGTCGTCTTACCGGCGTCTGGATGAGAAATGATCGCAAACGTCCGCCGCCTTTTGATTTCTCTCGTTAATTCCGTATCTAACATGTGCCTTTACCGCCAATTATTACAATAGTTTAAAAAATCCTGGAGACCTTACGCGCTTCTGATTGGTTACAGAGAATTTATGCTTATTCCTTCAATTCATACGCAAATGTATGAGGCTCCAGGGCCAGAAGATTGCCGATCCTATGCTAACGTAACTGTAAGTAAGACGGCCTGGACAAAGAAGCTTTTCGTAATCGGCACTTTACCAGAAACTGAGCAAGCATTTTTGGCCGCTTCTAGCTTGTAAGGGATGATGATGCAAAAAACAATAGAAATTCAGGAATCTCAGGAAGCAAAGACAATCCTTTGCGTTGGTCTCGACGCCTCGGTCGCAGCGCAGGTGGGTAAGATTCTGAATGCTACCACGACACCTTTTTCCCTCGATAAACCGCTTCCTCAGGAAGGGGTTATCGGGGCAATCCTCGTTGATAGCAAGGCCCTGCAGTTGGAGGATCATGTGATTCGCCGGCTGCGCTCGCGGTACCCAGACTCGGCTATTTTTTTGTTGTGTGAAAAGCCAGACCGCAATCGCATCCTCAATGAGTGGATCGACGGTTTAGATGATTTTCTATTGGCTCCTCTAAATCCAGATGAGCTAAAACTTCGTTACGATATTCACAGTCGGCGCCATCTGCCTCAAAACACGAAGAAGTCCGTAAGAATCGAAGATCTCTACATTAATCAGCTTAATCGCTCTGTTGAAAGTGGATTGGGCAAAAGAAAGCTTTCGCGTACGGAATTTAGTATTTTGATGGCTTTAGCGCAAAACTATGGCTCCATGGTGCCAAAGAAAGATATTAAGAAGCAGTGCTGGGGCACTCAGGCTGTTAGCGACAACGCTTTAAACCGCAAAATCCACGACGTCCGCAAGGTGCTGGTGGATATTGGTAGCGACATCGAATTAAAGTCTGTTTATGGCAAGGGCCTCATCCTTCAGTCGAATCGAGGGGCATAGCTCTTGCACCGTCCAGCCTTTGACCTGAACTCATTAAGCCTTCCAGAACATGTCAAAATTACAACTTGCTGATTCTCCTATGATCCCACAAAGTTAATGCTACTGTTGCTGTATGACCTAAGGTGAAACCGCACGCTCCCTGACGAACGCAGAGCCACTGTACTTACTTTAAAGCACTCAAGGCTTGGAGGCCATTTTGACCCAATCAAAGGAACGCATGATTTATCTCGAGGGCAACCGACCTTTAAAAGGTGGAAAAGTTGATCTCGCCGGCAGTTCAAACCAAGTCACCAAAGCGATCATGGCAGCGATGCTTACCGATGACCCGGTCACTATAAAAAGTGCTCCGCAAGTCGATGAGCGAAAAAACGTCGCGGAATTTTTTCAATATTTTGGCGGAAAAGTCGAAGAATTAGACGAGCATACGCTTAGGCTAACCAGTAAAGACATTTCCTCCAAACGGATCCCTAAGGAGGTGTCTGGTAAGAATCGCATTTCGATTCTCGCCTGCGGCCCCCTTCTGCATCGCTTTGGGGAAGTGAGCATCTCCAAATTCCTCGGGGGTGATCAAATCGGTGCTAGGCCAGTGGATTTCCACCTGCAAGGTTTTCAAAGAATGGGTGCAACCTTAATTGAGGATGACGAGTACTTCCTATTAAAAGCCCCGCCAAAGGGCTTGCATGGCGCCCATGTGGTCCTTCCATTTCCGTCAGTGATGACCACAGAGAACCTGCTTATTACCGCAAGCCGGGCCAGGGGCCGCACCATTATTGAAAACGCCGCCATTGAACCCGAAGTAATTGAATTGGCGAAGATGTTGCAAAAAATGGGTGCTGACATATCCATTAAAGCGAATCGAACTTTTGTCATCACTGGTGTGGATTCTATGCGCGGCTGTGAAATTCGCTGCATGTTTGACCGCAATCAAGCGATATCCTTTGCTTGCGCCGCCTTGGCAACCCGTGGCGATGTCCTTCTGACAAATGTGAATCACGACAGTGTGTTTAATTTTCTTACCTTCATTCAGCGCATGGGCGCTATTTTTCACATGAGTTCTAAAGGACTAAAAGTCGAAGCGGGACCAAAACCCTATTTGCCTTTGCATGCGGAGGTGGAGGTTCATCCAGGATTCATGACCGATTGGCAGCAACCTTTTACCGTACTGCTAACTCAGGCGGAAGGTGTCAGTATCCTACATGAAACCGTGTTTGAGAACCGCTTGGGTTATGTGGACTATCTCAATCAAATGGGAGCGCAGATTACTGCAAGTTCCAGTTGCCTGGGTGAAAGCTCCTGTCGCTTTAAGGGGCAGAATCATATTCATTCTGCCATCATCCAAGGTAGGACACCCCTGGTGGGGCGGGATTTCGCTCTCCCTACCGATATCCGCGCCGGCATGTGCTTAGTCATTGCCGGCTTAGTGGCAACAGGAACAAGCAAGCTCAGTAATGTAAAGGAATTAGAAAGAAAGTACGATGATCTGGTTCCCAAATTACAGGCGATGGGAGCAGCTATTGAGTTTATCACCTAAAAACTGCCCCCTCTTGCTGTTGCTACTTTTAAGCATTTCACTGCACGAAATCAGATCTAAGAATTAGCTTTCTCTCCCGCCACTATGGAGGAGAGATTCATGGGTAGCTCTTGTAAACATCCTCGCACCAGACGTTTTGGGTTTTATAAGCGAAAATGCGATGGCAGGACTATTCAACGTCTTAAATGCCTGGATTGCGCCAAAACACTGTCGACGCAAACGGCAAAACTGAGCTACTACTCCCGCCACCCATGGCTGGATAGGGCCATCTTCCGCACCCTATGTTCTGGCGTTTCTCAGAGACGGTGTGCAGAAAACTTCGGGGTAAAACAGAAAACGATTGCGCAAAAGCTCCGACGCTATGCTCAATGGGCTAATCTTGAGGAAGCCATAAGTGCTGCAAAACACCTGCCTGTCGAACTCGTGCAGTTTGATGATATGGAAGCCTTTGAGCATACGAAATGCAAGCCTCTCTCGATCGCGGTGGCAGTGGATCAGCCTACCCGTCGGATCCTATCGATCCAGG
>JBIKVD010000412.1:0-3607 GCA_044357055.1 Oligoflexales bacterium
GAGCACTCGAATTTCATCAATGAGATTATCAGCGGCTTGTTCACCTACGGGCATGCTGACGTAGGGATCTGCCAAGAGGTGAGGCAAAAAAACCGTGGATCGGGTGTCTGCGTTCAATGGTAGCACAGGCGCCAAATTCTGACCAAATAGCCTGCCCTCTACCAGCATCGTGCCGCATAGAATGAATACACTCCAGTAAGCTGCCTCTAGCCAATTGATCTTGTTTCGTTCCATATCCACTCCCATCTTGATGGCGCCTTATGACAAAATTGATCCAGTGAAAGATAAATTTTGGGCGCACCGTGCAGAAACCATCCCATGCCAGTACCATGCAATGACTAGGCCAGCCTAAGGGCAGATTTTGTCTCATGGTTTTCGATGTTTAAGGGCTAAGGTGCATTTTAGAGTTTCCATGGATGAACAAAGTGTCGAAAAATTTGACGATAAGAGGGACAGGCATTTGATGAAATGACAGGCCTTTTTGGAGTATGAGAAGAGGTTGAGCTGACCAGATATTTGTGAAGGGTTTGGCCTCAATTGCTCAAATTCCCGGCTTATGATAGACTCCGCCAGAGTCAATAGGGAGTCTGTCGTGACAAAAAAAGCAAAAGTACCAGCCGGCAAAGCACCATTTCCTGCACGAATCCAAAGGGCTCGCATGGATAGACCGCTGGTGTGGTTATGCATGGGCTGCTTGGTTAGTGGCCTATTCATGTTTCATGCTGGTCTTAGTTTGGGCGCGGAAACATCGTCAGTCATAGATTCCGACCAATTTGAACTCGTCGGCTTGATTGAAGGTCGATCGGGTTATGCTGGGGGGCGTGGGGATGTTGCCGTATTAAAGAAAAAGGGCTCCACTCAAACAGTGGTCGTCAGCAAAGGAGCCGCGATTCCCGGCAGCGGGGGAGTGGTATTTGAGAGAGTGCAAGATGGCAAAGTGATTTTACGATCTGGCAGTGGCGCTTTAATGGCACTGAACCGAGATCCATTTCCTTCGGCAAAAGGCCAGGGCTCCAGCGCCGAGATCGCTGACGCCGACACGGATTGGATGGAGGATGGGACTTCCTATGACGAGAGCGTTGCTGCGGTAGGCGATATGGATGAAGCGATTTTACGCTCATACGATGGGCCAGAAACTCTGGCCCCCCGCGTCGATCCAGTCATGCCTCCGGAGCCACAGGAGATCACCAAACATTATTCTATCCCTCGCGGGGAGGAGGCTGATTTTCTCGAACAAAAGGCAGCTATCGAACAGACTCTTGTTGAAAGCTCAGGATCTGGGAATTCTGCTGAAGTAGGCGAGACAGTCGGGAAGAATAGCAACGGCGAGGATCCTAACCATTCGCTCCTGCCGCCCGAATTGGTCGATCGTGTTCAAAGAAGCCCGGACACTTATGGCAACCGCGGAGTTTATGAGCGCTTTAGGCGCTATAAAATGGGCCAAAACGAAGGTGCGGGTGAACGCCCCCCGGTCATGAGACAGTAGCGAGTGAAGGGTTATTTTTTCTTTATCGTTACCATGGGGCTGAATTTTTTCTTCAGCACAACGCAGCTTAATGCTGCGAGCGATTTAGGTGTGGTGGCGCCCTCACTGAAGGTAACAGATTTAAGTTCCAGCTCTGATAAATCCAAGGAAAAGTTGAGACAGCTTTTTGCGGTTTTAGGAATACGTGAGCATATTTCTAGCTCCCTCAAATCTTATATCGAGAGTCTCTCCAGCGAGCTAGGCTTGGGTCTTAAGCGGGAGCGGGAATTATATCGCAAAATGAATCAGGAGATCATTCGGGATGAAATCATGTCGTCGTTTCAGGCGCAATATACAGATGCGGAACTTGACGAATTGATCCGTTTTTTTGGCTCCCCCACTGGGAGCAAGTATCTGCAGAGCTATCCTCGCTTGCAGGAAGCAGCGATGAAGATCGTGAAGTCTCATTTAGATCGTGCCGTGACTAGTCTCAACCCGTAATAGGTAAAATCAAAGTTTTGTGGATAACTTCTTCCCATTTTTTGTTTTTAAGGTTGCCAGATCGAAGGCATCCATAACAAAACGTAGGTCGATGCGCCTATTGCGGACGTCCCTGAGGTCCTCGGTATACGCTGGGCGATGGGCTGCGTATCCCGCTACGCCAAATAAATGCTTGTTGTCTTGATTGGTCAGTTGATCCAGCTCCGGAGCACAGCGACGCATAATGCGATACACCGTCGAGGCCCGTGCCGCCGAAAGCGTCCAATTGTCGAAGTATCCGACGCCAGGTTTTAAAGGAGCAGCATCGGTATGCCCTTCAATCATGATGGCGTTTAGACCAAGATTTTGCCCTAAACAAGCTGCGGTCTGAGTTTTCACTGCGACTTGACAGTCGGAGGATTCACCAGCCTCCATAGGATGGATGGGCTTGCGCTTGTCAGAGCAGTGCAGGTGATGGCTGATGATCTTGGCAATTTTAGCCAGATTCTGGCGATAGAGGTCTTCTGGGTAGGCCTTGGCCATAGGAAAACTAAGGGCCTCCTCTTGTAGTCTTATAACCCCTTCATCTTCGACCAAATTGACTCGCAGACCATTGCTTTGCAGGTCTTGATGAATGACTTGTAACAGATGCCTTTGCATCAGGGGTCCAGTCAGTAGCTCATTCTGGGTGGATTCGTATACCTTTCTTTGTTTCTGAAAAATCAAGGCGTAGGACATGAGTGCGGCAATAAAGATAAAACCTACACCTGCCATAAGATCGCTGATGCACAGGGCGGAATCATACTGTGATGGTGGTAGCTTCATGCTTTTAGCTCTTGACGTAGCAGGCGAGAATTAGCGACCGCGCATAACTTCTGGACTGAATTGGTCAACTCGTCGACTTGAAAAGCTAGCTGCGTTTTCTCTGATTTTTGGGATTGTAGGAGTCTTTCCAAAATGAGCGCTAGGTTCTCATCTTGGTGAACATGAGCTTGTTCGGTCATTTTTTCAAATTTAAAGATCGCCCTGGCTACACCTTCGCTCAGATCCTTGAGACGGGCAGATTGCTGTTTCATGGAAATAATAACTTCATTTTCAAAGGCTCCCTTTGAGCCTCCCTGCTCGAGCTTTTCAGTTTGTGCCGTCAACAATACTTTGCAATCCTTTTGTAGGTCCTTGAGCACGAGAGCAATTTCTCCCCAGGGGTCAGTTTCGTGGGTCTTTATCTTTAAATTGCTGAGTGTTTGAACTTGCTGGTCGGTACTGGCCATGCAGGTGGTTATTCGATCCAGCAGTTTGGTAAATTTCTCTTGAGATTCATTTGTTGCTCTTCTCGTGTCTTCGGCGAGGTTGTGATTGCTTGTAACCAGGGTTTCGTGCATGGATTTTGTGGCGATCTGCAAACCGGATACGGTTTGCTGCAGTTGCTCTAGGGTTTTTTCTGCCATGTTCTGGGCTTGCAAGGCGAATAGCTGCAGATGATGTTCCTCTGAGGCGAAAAGCGACTGGAAGAGGGATCTGAAATTGTCGACTACCTGGCTTAAAGCGTGTTGATTGATTTCGACTTTAACGGCGGTAGCTTGCGCGATATGATGTTCCATTCTTGCGAGGATTTCGCCATTATTTACCTGCTGAGTATAAAGGCTGACTTGGATTTGAACT
>JBIKVD010000104.1:0-12106 GCA_044357055.1 Oligoflexales bacterium
TCTTTTACTGACATACTGAGCGTATTGATGACACTCGTGTATGCCACTTCATTTGGGTAATCATACCCTAAGGTAGCCCCGCGCTGAATGGTAATATTAAGATCGCTATTCTCGATGCATTTTAGGAGGTTATTCGTTGTGTGACTTAAATCAAAGGCAACAATATTGGGGCGCACATCAATAGCTATCGTTTTGCTATTTGACAGCATTGCCTGACCTAAAACGGCATCAACGACTCCAACTTGATAAGAGAAGCTGCTTGACCCAAACGAAGTAGCCGCAGATGAATTGATCCTAAGGTCACAACTACCTGGCGAGCCAGATGTGCTGCATTGTAGCAGAGATACACTAGCAAATGCGGCATCCGGCTGCACCAAAGGAATTAGCGAGGGATGGACACTGTAGGGATAATAATAACCAGTAGGGTCAGTATCATTAGCGCCAAGATTTAACGCGACGTCACGGGTACTTCCTTTAAGCACTGCAATCGCTGCAGGTTTGCCAGTTGCATCAGGCACTGGACGAAAATCTACAGTCAGATTTGCGCGCGCACTTTCAATGGTCCCCGCAATAGGGTCGACGACTTCTACCGAATATTCGATCACCGCAGCCCCGAAATGTTGCGGTGTGGGCACAACAGTCCCGATACACTTGCTATAGTTTGGATGGCCACTTGTTGGAAAGCAATCGAATTGACCATCCAATACCGATGCATTACTAATACTATGAATATTTAGTTTCGAGGCAACCAGATTTGTAATCGTATCCAAATAGTTATAGTCTTTTGCGCTACCTCGCTCAAGAGTGACAAGCAAATTCTGATTTTCAATACCTGTTCTCGCAATGGCAAACACATCTGGTCTTGCGCGAACATCAACATTGAGCGTACCAGTATTCAAAGAATACAAGTCCGTTGCTACTGTGAATGCTTCATCAGTGACCGCTACTTTAAATTTTAGGCTTGCCTGTCCGTAAAAATTCAAATCCGGTTTGACACTAATGCTGCAGCTGCCTGATACACAGGCTATGATGCAATCTATAAGTGGATCTTTACACCCAGCATTTAGCACTGACAAATTGCTGCGCTGTCCTCCTAAAATGCGAACCTTGCTGGCTTGGCGATCTGTCGAATATTCGTAGGAGTAGCCACTGCCCAACCCAATCGTAAGATTGCGACTAGCTTCATTTTCAATGGCCCAACGATTCGTATCTAAGCTACTAGGACGCGGACGATACTCGATACGCCCGGAGCCCACATTGGATTCGATCAATCCAACTCGCGTCGTGTTGATGGGTTGATTGGTAAAGGTTCTATCATTGACTTTGACTTTATAAGTGAATGTGGCGTACTTGGTCGCAGCCGAAGGCGTAAAAGCTGGATTTGGATTGTATGTCGCCGTACAGATACCGGCATCACCAGGCACATCAGTGCATTGAAATTGAGCTGCAAATCCACCCTTAGAGGCGTCATGAGTCACGATATCTAATGTAGAAGCTCCTGGCTCTGCAAATGGGTAGTCATACCCTAAGTTTTGCGGCACACCGCGCCCATTCTTCAATGTAACTACAATTGGATCTCCTTGCGCAGCCATAAATTCAGCAGGTAGAACTGCGATCTTTGGCTTTGGACGAACATTATAAAAAATCTTTGCGGCATCAGCAGATGTAGCTTCAAGGTTTCCGACCGTATCCACTGAAACCTTAAATGGAATCTCTGGACAATTGGCGCCCACAGACTGACAGCCATTAGCTTCAGCAATGGTATTACTGAATATGGAGTTGTTTAGCGGCTCAAAAACAAATGCGCAGTTACCATTACAGCCTGCTCTGACACATTCCAGAGGATTTGTTGTACACGCAAAAACAGGGTTTGTTTGCAAGATATTTCCTAGGTGGCTCGTGATATTTGCTTTAAGCTTTCCACCGCTCATCTCAGATTGATAAATAACCTTATTTAAGACACCTGGAATGGGGTAGTCGTGGGTAAAGCCATTGTCCAAAAAGACACTAAATGGCTTTGGGCTGCCTTCGATCAAGACGACTTCCATATTGGTGGCGTCAGGTTTGGGAATGGTGTGGATCTCAAAGGATTGGGTGCCTGAAAATAACTTGCTAGCCACCGAAACCGGCATATTCGCTGGAGCCAGGGCCTTTACCCTGAAGTAGAAGGTATTGACACCTCCTATGTTTGGCGTCGGCTTGTAGTATGCTGTGCAGGTGCCAGTGACGCATGTGAATTCTGGAGTGCCAAGAGCTAGGTCAAATCCTAAATTGTCAGTAAATTTGCCTTTTGCCGGATCTAGAGGAGTGACGACGTTGACTAGTTCGGATTCTACATTCCAAGGATGGGTGTAGCCATTATTCATGGCAATGGTGATGACTTGAACCTCATTCTCCAGTCCATAGGAAGTCATAGCTGTAGCCCTAGGTTTTGGCACTACCACGACATTTACTGGCTCGTAGTTTGACCACTGCGAGCCATTTCGAACTCTGTAGTCGAAACTTGCGTAATCCAGAGGGTTACTAGAATAGTAGGCTCCGACGGGAGACAAGACACCGGGGCAAATGCCAGAACTACAATAACTTAAGGTATAGTTCACATTTTTTGGAGTCGGGAAGGTGACCTGGGCTTCTTCGGCAGAAAAATTGTAGCCATGGACATAACCCAAATTACAATTGATTTTAAGGGTATCATCGCAGCGTTTGATTTCGAGCTGAACAGACTCATTCTCGACAGCGTAGGTGTAGTCTGTACCTGCAATACGCATGCCACTAGCCCATATACGCGGCGCTACATCAATTTCCAGAGTCTTAGCTTGACTCGTGAGCGCTGCAATCTCAGCGGCAGAAAGATTTTGTCCATCCAAGGCATCAGGATCGATAACGATTTGATAGCCAATACTCGTCAAACCATAGCCTAGCCATCCGCCGTTTGGTGCATTGGGTAGAAAGGATGCACTACAAACGCCAAACGCATTACAAGAAAAGCTATTGTCTCCAGCCCCAGTTGTGAAAATGCCGTTATCGACACTGAGGATTTTGACTTTAGCCGCAGGCTCACACAGAGGGTGAATGTATCCTAACTTAGTCTCAGATTGGTTGGCACAAAAGTTTGTTCCATTTGTGCCAAGATCAATCACTATGGGTGACTCAGTCGCTTCGTTGCCTAAATAGTGCTTGCCTTGGGCTTTGAGCAAATCTAGTGCTACTGGTCTAGGATAGAAATCGATACCATAACTGCGATAGGGACTCACATAGTTAGGCAAAGTACTTGGATCATCCGAAGTCACTACGATTCTAAAACTGAAGGATGCCGCACCATAGAATCCAGCATTTGGCTTAAAGGAACCATTACAAAGTAATCCCGAGCAAACAATCGGATTTACCACATCTACAAAGCTGCCGTTCGTAATAGTGGCTGGATTAACTTGTGCGCTTACTGCAAAGGAGCCATCATAGCTAAAGCCGAGATTATTTGCCCCATCGAAAACTACGACTTTGTCAACAGACTCTACACCTTTTACGTTGCGATTACTCGTCTGTGGTACCTTTCCGACATAGACTTCAAAGGCGCCCAGATCGGATTCGATTGGTCCAATGACTGGATCGTTAACGACTACTTTATATGGAACGACTAAATTGGGCCCAGTAGTAAAATAGGATGCAGTCGGTGTAATGTTACCTGTACATTTGTAACTTCCCGGATCGCAGATAAATCCAGCATCTACCCCAGACATGATTGTATAGTCTGGGGAGGGAGTCGGCAACACGACATTCGTAGGCCGATAGGCTGCATTGTCTCCTGAATAGTAAGGATGAAAATAGCCAGCTGCCTGGCCAGATGGCGCATAGGCCATCTCAATTAACCTGCTAGTGCTTTGCCACATGCGGCGCACCAGCCCGGTAGCCACAGGCTTTGGTCGATAATCAATCGAAAAGGTCGACCAATTTGAACTAATCTTACCACCCGCAATGTAGGCATCATCCACAACCACACGATACTTGAATTTAGCAACTTGTCCATAATAGTAGACTCCGGGAGTCGTCTGCTCTGGAACAATTTGCGAGCTAGTGAATGTGCAGTGGCCGTTTACTTGTTCGCAAAGCGCAGTGCCGCTGATAACTTGCATATGCGCAATATCGGGTGCAGCGCCAGAGATTTCTGCACTTGCTGCGAAGCCAAAGGTATAAGTATAGCCCAACCCGGCCCCACGCGAGAGCTGAAAATTATCTGTGGAGCCCTGAACTCTTGCTGTGGACAAGCTTTCTGTTCTGGGTATCTGCCTCACATTAACTCGCACCGTTGCGGGCAAGGAAGGAACCTCAATGCCAAGATTTGGTTCAAACGTATAAATAATATATGAAAACTTAAACAGGTCCTGATTGTCGGCAAAAATCTTTGGGCTAAAGGTATCAGACGTTGGTGTAAAGACCACCCGACATGAACCATTGACATCACAATTATTGGTCGAGCCGAGGTCTAGATCAGTCACTAGCGGAGTGCCACCGATATGTGAACTAGCCACTAATTCTATGCGCGTGGCCTTGGCACCCGTTGGATGAAAGTACCCGAGGCCTTCATGCTCAACAGCATTTTGCGCAAATTCAACTGTGATCGCGTCATTCTCACGCGTTACCACAACCATGTCATCTGAAATCGCAGAAGGAAGTACCTTGACGGAATATTCGGCATACTCAGACGTTCTCCCGCCTACGGTAACTCTGTAATTAAACTTATCAATCGTATCCTCATCGACATAAACACCTGCTTTGTAACTGGCCGTACAGGTCCTTGTCGCTGCCGTACAGCCGAAAGAGCCTAGCTCCCCTCGATCAGCCGATGGAGGATTCTGGACCTCCACGAGAGTAGCAGCGTCGTCCCGTCTATGGGCATAGCCCATACGGTCTTCTAGATCAACGTCGTCTTCATTTAAGGGATTCGTAAGTGTTGCCTTTGGCGCAAGTTGAATTGTCAGAGGCTCGGTGGCAAGCTGTGGGATGTATAGCAGACGTTTGGTAGCTCGCGGTTGCGGATACACATCCAAATAGCCCTTGCCAATATTCGATTCCAAGAGATTATTGCCAGTCAGTACCAGCATCGGATCATCGACGACCAAGCGATACTCTAAATAGGCATCTCCTTCATAATTGAACTCGGCTTTGTGACGAATTGTGCAGTTGCCACTAGCGCAGGAGCCTGTTGGATACCCACTGGCCCCGTGATGCTGCGCACCATTCGCGCCATTTACGATCTGCACCTGAGAGGCAAGAGCACCATCACTATGGGTATATTCGTTTCCTAGCCTGAAGAGCAGACTTCTTTCGATGTTTTCATCAGCACGAAGTCTCGCTGCGAGCGTACCATAGTCAGAAACTCTCGGTCTTGGTCTGAGATCGACTCTCATGGTTCCAGGGACACTGCTGATTGTCCCAAGAAATGGATCATTCACAGCGACTCTGTAACTAATGTCTACATAAGCCTGGAAATCCACCTCAGGCGTTAGGTTAATTCTACACATCCCGAATTCACTAGCACAATCCGCCACACAATTTTGCCCACTTGTGCAAGAACCACTTGGTGCAGTGATAAGACCATGAAATTGGTCATCAGAAAATTTTATCACGTTAAAAATTGCAGACACAGCCTCCAGACCAGAGGCATGGCTAAAGCCATTGTTCAGAGATATGGTAATATCACGGTTCTGCGGCGACATTAGGAAGCTGGCATTTTCAGGCATATAAATGAGCCTAGGCTGTGGCAATTGTATTTTCGGTACGGGCCGAACATCAATATTTATAAGAGCAGGAGCGGAGGGAACCATACCATTGTTTTTCGTGTATTGGGTATCGAAGGCAAAACCAGTAATGCTGATCGGCATTATGGTGCCAACGACACCCAAATTCGGCGTAAACGTAAATGGGCAAACGCCGACAATATCGCAACCAGCGTTTGCCAAATTCCCTTGGCTGATAACGGAGTTAACCAAAATCTGCGAAACCAATCCGTTCAAGGGATGGGAATAATTGATGGGTGCTGTTGGCCTATAGGAAAAATTTATGCTGGTTGGTTCTGCTGCTGTAAACTCTTTGACATACATTTGCAGACCATTCAGACGAGGACGAGGTCGAACATTGACGTAGATATGACCATCGCCATTTAGAGCGTTGCTGTCCGAACTTAAAATTCTGCTTGCGGGATTGATCAAAATTGGATCGATAAAAACTGCTGGATTATTAAATTCCTGATCTGGAATACGAATACTGACTTGATACTTCATTTTATATAGCGTCGTCGCTGTGCCCGCCGTGTTTATGACAGGTTCCTGGTCAAAGTAGTTCAGGTAGGGTATGATATCTTGAGTACAGGCCCCATCTGTCGCAAAATTACATGAGAGCGTACCGCTAGTCGTAGCCTGGCCCAGAGCATCGAGGTAAATGCGCGTGTTTTGCAAATCTTGAAACGCGACCTCAAATGCCTTGGTACCATATGGATGCAAGTAGCCATTGGTCCCATTGAGATCAGGAACGTAGGGAATGGGCAGCTGCGATATCTCGCCTCCTCCCAGATTTTCAATCGTAGTTTCGTAGATCGCTTTTGCAATTGGTTTCGGGTAGTATTTGATACTACCATCGCCCCAATTGGACTCAATATTCTGGTTGGTATTTGGATCAAAGCCATTGATTCTATATTGAAAGGTCAAATTGCCATAGAAGCTTGCCGGAACTCCAGTAACGAGAGCACTAAAGGTATTTGGTAGACCAACGACAGGTGAAAAGTTCAATGAAGCAGCCCCGACAGAAATGGAACGCGTGTCAATGCTATTAATAGTGAGCCCATTTGCCGAACCCTGGATTCCTTTTCCTTCACTCAATTCGACCGAAAAGGGAGAGACTCTCTTTTGCACCGTTAGGGCCAAATACCCAGAAGCGCGAAGTTTAGGGAGAATATCCAGTTCAACCGCAGCATAATTGGATAGGATACCGTTGACTTCCACAGCATAGTCCAACATCGCTGGGCCGTAGTAGCCTTCATCAGCTAAGAAAACAAAAGGGCACTTATCAGCAACGCAGGGTATACGGCACTCAAAACCAACTTTCGTCCATCCAGGATTTGTTAAATTGCGGCAATAGGTCCCCGCGGCTTCATTTTGCACGACTCCATCTGGCAGTCGAACCTTACCAAAATAGGCATTCTCATATAGCGGGCTCTTGATTAGTACATGACTTGCGTTAGCCAATGGATCGACATAACTATAGGCATTAAAAGTTATGACGTTATCATCAACATCTGTCTCCGTCATTTTTCCTATGCTGGCAAAGCGCTCTTCGTCCTGATCTGCCTGCATGCTAAAGCCAAGAGCTCGCGGAACTCCGAATACATTGATAAATGCTTTAGCCACAATAGATGTGGCATCCCCCGCACGCACCCGAAAGGAAAGAGTCGCAAATGATGACGAATTATCAATTGGATTCTGGGGGTCAGTTAGATCAAACGGCGTTGTTATGTGATTGGGCGTGTAGAAATTCAGCGCTGGTTTAAACTTGGCCGTGCAGCTACCAGAAGTACAAGTGAACTCAGGACTAATCAATCTCCCATTAGAAACATCATCAACGATAATCTGGATGGCATCATCTGCATCGAAATCTAAGTAGCCCAAACCCTCGCCACGATTTATCGCAATGGTAAACTCGGTATTCTGATAGGTCTGAACATTTACATTTTGCGCCACAACAGGGGTATCTGGCACGACGAATGGTGCTGATTCTACTATATCCGATTGCTCAAATCCGTCATGGACCGAAACTCGACATACCAAATGATCCGCTCTTTGGTCTTGATCCAAAAGAGTATGACGACTTTCTATCGCCCAAGCAAGTCCTGCAACCTCAGTTCGATCTACCAGCTCAACACCACCACGCTTCTTATTCTTGAATACAAATTTTGGTTTGACAGTTTGCCATGCATCATCGTCCTCATAATCGACAAGGCACTTCAGTGACTCTGGTCTGCCATTCACGTCCAAATTTACGGCCTGTAAAATGACAGATTTGATAAGCGGCTTATGGTTTTTTAGCTCAAACGATATGACTTTAGCATTGCTATCTTCACGTCCGAATTCATCTCGCGATCTGACGCCAAAGGTATAGACGGTGGCGTGCTCAAGATTGTCTATCTCCGTATAGAGAACGGATCGGCCTTGTGTTTTGCTGATAAGCTCTTTAAATTGACTGCCGATGTAAATGTTATAACCAACTACATCTTCTCTCTCACTCATTGGCCAGGAAATCCTGACTTTACCAGGTCCACTGGCTTCGACACCACTAATACCAGAAAAGGTAAGATTCTTGAGAGCTGATGAAGAACAAATACTTTTGTTGTTTGTATCTTCCGGAAAACCATCAATTGTATATTTGACTCTAAAACATACGTTTCGATCTAGAGATAAGGGCGCAGACTTATAGTAGCTCTCTGCAGTCGACCCAAGGAGTTGCCATTCGCCTTCATTTTCACTGCTGTATACTTGGAACAGAGCGCCATCAAAGCTAGGGGATTCCCAAGAGAGGAGGTAACTAGAGTCATCTAAACTTGTCAGCTCACTTATGCCATCAAATGCGTAAGGTTCATGATTAGTGCATACTTCATTTGTATTATCATCATTCGCGACTTCGCCCTCACTGAAGCGTACCACATAGCATTGACTGCCAATGAGTCGCAGATCTTCGGTAATGTAACTGACATTAGGTGTTACATAGACAGGAGCCTCAAAAGAATAGGAATTTTCTGAGGTCGCGCGCATAAATACCCGGTAGTCAACCTTGAAATTTGACGTCAGAGGCGACCACAATACAGTCCAGGTCCCGTCTCTATTTGGCGTTACTTTGCTTGCGCCAAGAAACTTGACTCCACCTTGACCTGCCCCTAAGGCTCCGGCTTCCGGCGCAGGTGGCGTACTCCCACCAGAACAGGAGTTTAGATAAAGCAGCAACACTGCTACGAACAGAGCTCGCCTCAATGCTTTAAGCTGAATATAGATCCCCACGCCGCGATCCCAACAAGTTAGGTGTTTACCTACTAAGTATTAGCCGCTTCGGCAAACCCGTGGGTTTCTTGAGGCACTTCCATAACATATTGCCATCAATGACTTAATCATTTGATCCACAAATGCAATCGCGACTCCACTCGGCGCCAATGGTGGTGCGAACCCGATCAATCGCATAGATAGCTATCTAATACAGGTAGTTAGATAAGGTGCTCAAGTCTGGCCGAAAGATGCCGAGAGACTTGATTGGAAAGAGAAATGGATCTAGCGAAAGCCTACTATCGCTGAGGACTTGCATCGCCTGGATCTTATGGTGCTGCTCGCCCTGACTTAACTGAGGCAATTTGTGATAGTGCGCCTGACAGTAACAGTTCATTTTTTTGGGTCACGGAATGCTACCATTTAGGCTCCTTACTGCAATCTTATATGCGATGCTCAGCAGCTGTGGTGGTTCGGGTGCAGGACCCGCCGTGGTAAATTCCGCAGTTAGTTTTGATGGCCTCCAATCACTTGAGCGCTTAGGAGATGGGCGGATTCAGTTGCGTTGGAAATTCGTCGAGCAGTCGGTCATGTATGGCGTTTTTGTCCGCAAGGACAATGAGGAATTTGACTGGTCTGCGCCGATAGAGTTAACGGCTAATGACTACTTTTTTTATGAGCAAGAGAATATCTTTGAGGTAGCTCGTACTTGTTTTGCTGTTCGCGTATTTGCTAATGAGTCGGACAAAAATAGCGTGGAGCATTGCTCTGATGGTGTCATCCTTGATTTTCAGGGTATCGATGAGCTAAATGTCGATGAATCGGGTGTTATTGTTGCGAAATGGCAGGCCTTAAATATCAAAAACATATCTTACAAGCTATTTGTCCGGCAAATTCCCGAAGAGTTTAATTGGGAGAGCCCCTCCATTGCCCCGATTGAGAACGCTTTCTTGCAGCTTGATACTCCTGTTCGTGGTGTTCAGTCTTGTTATGCAGTTCGCTATATGCACTCAATACTCCCTAGCGACGAGAATACAAATGAAATATGTGGCCCTTTGGATGATCTAATACTCTTTAACGGAGTGGGTTCCTTATCTCAACTAAGCTCGACAGAGGTGCAAATAGATTGGACTCCGTCCCTCACTGAAGATGTGACTGGATACGTCATTTATTTGGGTAGCGACTACTCGGAAAAGGCTATGGAAGTCCGTGGTCGTACAGAGTCGAAGGCTGTTATAGATGGTCTAGTCAGGGACAGACAATATAGTATTGGAGTGCGGGCTGTAGATACCTTTGGGCGCGAAGATACAAACTTAAAAATCCTGTCCATAGTTCTCAATTAGTTTGCAGCAGCTGACCATATTTTTTTGGTATTTTTTCTATAAGGATCACAAACTGCGCCAGATAATTCGATACATACTCTGAGATTTCAATCCATGATTACCTAGCAATACGGGCACTGTGCAGCCTTTTGATGCATAGGAATCACGGTGAGCAAAACCAAGCAAATATCCATATCAGCGTGGCGAGCCTCATCGACGTGCGGCAACGGGTACAAGCTTCTATTTGGAAGGACAAAACAACTGACGCTAAATTTATGGTGCCGTCAAAACTCAGCGAAGTGCTGGCGCCAATTTACAAGGTTTTTGGGATTAACAGGAATACACCGACGCAACTTCTGACGTAGTGAAGTGCCCCAGATTGCTTCCTAACTCATGTAACAAACTGAGAGCACTCAAACCAACACCCAGGAAAATGATTTAATATGAATTCTTATCTCGGGTTTACTTCTAACTTTTTTACTAGCACATATTGATTGACATGCGTTACAATAGCTCCAAACATTTACCGAAATAACTAAAAACCATGAATTTACCTACACTCTTAGGCTTTTTGTCGGCCTTCACTATCTTTATCATTGCGGTCATGATGACCCTGCCGCTTGGCATCTTAGTTGATGCCCATGCAGCGCTATTGGTCATTGGTGGGACAATAGCGGTTTCTTTACAGTGTTTTCCCTTGGAATTGATCGTCAACTTACTTAAGGTTTTTTTTAAACGACTTTTTGGCAAGAATAAAATAGATTATTTATCTATCATCAACGATATTGTCGAGCTGAGCAAAGCCTACCGCAAAGGCATGACCGCCTTAACCGATGCGTCAAAAAAAGTAAACAATGAGTTTTTAAAAGAAGCGGCTGGTCTGCTGTTTTGGGCCGAGGCAGAAGTTTCACCAGAAGAGTTTCGCGAATTGCTTGAAATCAGGGTGTCGACAGTTTTTAAGCATTACAACGAAGAAGCCAAAGTTTTCAAAACTCTTTCCAAATTTCCACCTGCCCTCGGTCTAATGGGAACCTCTATAGGTATGATTACACTCTTACAATCATTAGGTGGTGCGGATGCCAAGCAGAAGATGGGTCCGGCGATGGCGATTGCACTGGTGGCCACATTATATGGACTTTTTTTCTCCAATTTCGTTTTTATTCCCATTGGTGAGAATTTAACAGCCCAGGCCCATGAAGATAATACCGCTCGTAAGATCATCGTCGAAGGAATGCTCCTCATAAACGCCCAGAAGCCGAGCAAGTACATTGAAGAGAAGTTAAAATCTTATCTCATGCCTAAGCATCGTCAGCACGGTAAGAAATAGGGGACATCATGGCGGAGGAACACCAGCAGCATGAGGAAGAAGGCGAAGGATGGCTTGTCTCCTATGCTGACTTGGTTACCTTGCTTTTTGGGTTATTCGTTATGCTTTACGCCATGGCGGATATTGATGACAAAAAATTCTCTGAAATTGGCAAATCGATGGCAGCCGGATTTAAAGAAAAAGCACCTGATATTACCAGCGATGAAACCCAACCCAGTGACGTTTTAACGGAGGAAACTCGGCAAATGAGGGCATTTCAAATGCTTGCCGCCATTATGAATTTAGGTGATCCCAATTCAGCGGTAAGAAAAGTCGCCAAAGCTTATGAGGCCAGTCTTGATGGCGCATCAATAGAGAAAATAGCAAAGTCCTTAACAGGAAAATCTACTGGCCTAGCTATGGTGGAATCCAAAATAGACCAGGCTAATCATTCAAGA